>NZ_JAAKGN010000075.1:0-21153 GCF_011039295.1 Modestobacter sp. KNN46-3
CCTCCGGCGAGGTCGCCACGGGCCGGTGGACCTTCGACGAGGCCGAGCTGCGCGCGGCGGTCACCCCGCGGGCGCGGCTGCTGCTGCTGAACACCCCGCACAACCCGACGGGGAAGGTCTTCACCCGCACCACCCCTGAGGAGCTCCATGTCCAGCGCGCCCACCGCCGCGCCGCCCATCGTCCTGACCCGCCGGCGGATCAACACCATCTTCGGCGCGCTGCTGGCCGGCATGCTGATGGCCGCGCTGGACCAGACGATCATCTCCACCGCCATGCCGACGATCGTCGGTGAGCTCGGCGGCGTCTCGCACATGGCCTGGATGACCACCGCCTACCTGCTGGCGACCACCCTGGTCATGCCGGTCTACGGCAAGTTCGGCGACCTGTTCGGCCGGCGCACGCTGTTCCTGGTGGCGATCGGGCTGTTCACCGCCGCCAGCCTGGGGGCCGCGCTGGCACCGGACTTCGGCTGGCTGGTGTTCTGGCGGGGCGTGCAGGGCCTCGGCGGCGGCGGGCTGATGATCCTGTCCCAGGCGATCATCGCCGACATCGTCCCGGCCCGGGAGCGGGCGAAGTACATGGGCCCGATCGGTGCGCTGTTCGGGCTCTCCGCCGTCGCCGGGCCGCTGGTCGGCGGGTTCTTCACCGACTCGGCGGCACTGGGCTGGCGCTGGTGCTTCTGGGTCAACGTCCCGATCGGGCTGGCCGCCTTCGCCGTCGGCTGGGCCGCGCTGACCCTGCCGCGCAAGCGGAACACCACACCGCTGGACCTCGCCGGCATCCTCACCCTGTCGGTCGCCACCACGTCGCTGGTGCTGGCCACCGACATCGGCGGCAGCGAGGGCTGGGGCTCCTGGCAGGTGCTGGCGCTGCTGGCGGTGCTCGCCTGCTCGATCGCGGCGTTCGTGCTGGTGGAGCGGCGGGCGGTGGAGCCGATCGTCCCGCTGTCGCTGTTCCGCAACCCCACCTTCGTGGTGGCCACCGCGCTGGGCATGGCCGTGGGCCTCGGCATGTTCTCCGCGATCGCCTTCATGCCCACCTACCTGCAGATGAGCTCGGGCCTGTCGGCGGCGAACTCCGGCCTGCTGATGCTGCCGATGACCGCCGGGATCATCCTGACCATCCAGAGTTCGGCCGCGGTCATCATGCGCACCGGCCGCTACAAGGTGTTCACCGTCGCCGGGGTCGCGCTGATCCTGGCGGCGATGCTCTGGATGACCACGCTGGCCGGGGACACCGCGCTGTGGACCGTCGGCGCGATGTTCTTCCTGCTCGGCGCCGGGCTCGGGCTCATCATGCAGAACGTCGTGCTGGCCGCGCAGAACGCCGTCCCCGCCGCGCAGATCGGCACCGCCACCTCGACGAACAACTACTTCCGCGAGGTGGGCGCGGTGCTGGGCGTCGCCGTCTTCGGCACCCTGTTCACCAGCCGGCTGGGCGACCGGCTCGGCGAGGCCCTGGCCGGCAACCCCGAGCAGGCGGTGCAGGCGGGGATCACCTCCCCGGACACGCTGGTGCCGACGGCGGTCGAGGCCGCGGGTGAGCCGCTGCGCACCGCGATCGTGGACGCCTACGCCGACGCCCTGGCGCCGGTGTTCTGGTACCTGGTGCCGATCCTCGTCCTCGCGCTGCTGCTGGCCCTCGCGCTCCGCGAGGTGCCGCTGTCCGACGTCGCCGGGATGGTCGCCCGCGGCGAGGCCGTGTCGTCGGAGGCGGAGCTGGCCGCCCTGCGCGCCGACCCCGGGACCGACGAGCCCGTCCTGGTGGTCGAGCAGGGCGGCGGCCAGGACGACGACGCGTCACGCCGCGCCCAGGGCGCTTCTCACATGGAGGTCTGACCGATGAACCAGCCCCGCATCCGCGTCGTCGTCGACAACGACTTCAGCGGTGACCCCGACGGCCTCGTCCAGCTCGCGCACCACGCGCTCTCACCGTCGGTCGACCTGCGGCTGGTCATCGGCTCGCACCTGCGGCCCGGTGACCACTTCGACCCCTCGGACACCACTGCCGACAACGCCGCCGAGCTCGCCCGCGAGGTGCTCGCGCTGGCCGGCCGCCCCGACGTCCCCGTCCTCGCCGGGTCCAACGTCGGTCTGACCGACCGGGTGACGCCGATCCGGTCCGCGGCGGCCGAGGCGCTGGTCGCCGAGGCCATGCGCACCGACGTCGACAGCCCGCTGTACGTCTGCGCGGGTGCCGGGCTCACCGAGGTCGCCAGTGCCTGGCTGATCGAGCCGCGGATCGCCGAGCGGCTCACGCTGGTCTGGATCGGCGGCCCCGAGCACCCCGGCCTGGCCGAGCCGCCAGTGGGCGCGATGCCGATCGAGTACAACCTGCTCATCGACGTGCTGGCCGGGTCCATCTTGTTCGGCGACTCCGCCGTCCCGATCTGGCAGGTGCCGCGCGACGCCTACCGGCAGACGCTGGCCACCTTCGCCGAGCTGCAGCTGCGGATGGCCGAGCACGGGCCGCTGGGTGCGCGGCTGTTCGCCGCGCTGGACGGCCTCCGTACGGAGGCCCTACAGCACGGGTTCGACCTCGGCGAGACCTACATCCTCGGCGACAGCCCGCTGGTGCTGCTCACCGCGCTGCAGTCGGCGTTCGAGCCGGACCCCTCCTCGAGTCGGCACGTCGTCCGGGACACGCCAGGGATCTCTGCGGACGGGCAGTACACCACCGTTCCCGGTGCGCGGCCGATGCGCATCTACACCCACCTCGACTGCCGGCTGACGATCGAGGACCTGTTCGCCAAGGTGCAGCTGCACGCCCGAGGCGAGGGGAGCTCCTGACCGGTCAGGGCGTCAGCAGCGCCTTGACCGCGCGGCGCTCGTCCATCGCGCGGTAGCCCTCCGCGGCCTGGTCCAGCGGCAGGGTCAGGTCGAACACCCGGCCCGGGTCGATCGCCCCGGACCACACCCGGTCGATGAGGTCGGGCAGGAAGCGGCGCACGGGGGCGGGGCCGCCGTGCAGCCGCACCATCGTGGAGAACAGCTGCCGCCCGGTGATCTCCACGCCGTGCGGGACGCCGACGAACCCGACGCCGCCACCGGGGCGGGTGGAGCGGATGGCCTGGTCCATCGACTCCCCGGTGCCCACGCACTCCAGGACGGCGTCGGCCCCCACCCCGTCGGTGAGGTCCCGGATCCGCGCGACCCCCTCGTCCCCGCGTTCGGTCACGATGTCGGTGGCACCGAACCCGGTGGCCAGCCGCTGCCGCGGCTCGTGCCGGCTCATGGCGATGATCCGCTCGGCCCCCAGCTGGGCGGCCGACAGCACGCCGAGCAGCCCGACGGCGCCGTCCCCCACCACCGCGACGGTCATCCCCGGCTGCACCCCGGCGGCGACGGCGGCGAACCAGCCGGTGGCCATGACGTCGGAGAGGGTGAGCAGGCTGGGCAGCAGCTCCGCCGACGGCACCTCGGGCGTGGCGACCAGGGTGCCGTCGGCGTGCGGCACCCGCAGCAGCTCGGCCTGGGCGCCGGTGATGCCCACCCGGTGCGCGCAGGCGCTCTGGTACCCCGCCCGGCAGTGCGCGCAGGTCCCGTCGGAGGCGATGAACGGCACGATCACGAACTGGCCGGGCCGGACGGTGGTGACGTCGCTGCCCACCTCCTCGACGATCCCGCAGTACTCGTGGCCGATCGGCGTCGGCTCGGTCACCTCGTTGATGCCGCGGTAGGGCCACAGGTCGGAGCCGCACACGCAGGTGGCGGAGGCCCGGACCACGGCGTCGGTGGGCTCCACGACCCGCGGGTCCTCGAGCTGCTCGACGCGGACGTCGCCGGGGGCGTGCAGGACTGCTCCGCGCATGGGGGCGGTGTTCCTCTCGGAGTGCGGGTCGGACCCGTGCTCCTTGCCCGCCCCCGCCGGGACGAACCGCCGGTCAGCGCGCGGGGTGGGCCGACAGCTGCTCGACCAGCAGGTCCGCGACGGCGCGCATCCCGGCCGCGTTCGGGTGGTAGGGGGCGACCCCGCCGCCCAGCAGGTCACCGAACACCCAGCCGGTGACCCACGGCTCCGCCGACCCGACGGCGTGGTCGCGGGAGGCGGCCGAGGCCGCCACCAGGTCGGCACCGGTGACGCGGGCGGCCGCCGCGGTCGCCGCCTCGAGCCGCCGGCCGACGTCGGCGCACAGCAGGCGGTGCTCCTCGCTCATCGGGAAGGCGGGGGTGGCCTGCTCCGGCACCACGGTGAGGTAGTCGACCAGCACGACCCTGGCCCGGGGCGCCCGCCGGCGGACCTCGCCGACCAGCTGGGCCAGCCGGTCCGGCAGGTCCGCCAGCGCCGCGTGGACCGCGGCCGGGTCGATCGGGGTGCCGAAGAACGCCCGGGCCGGCAGCGGCACGCCCTCCGGGTCGGCCCGGGCCGAGCAGCGCAGCAGGGTGAGCAGGTAGTCGACGTCGTTCCCGCCGACGGTGACGGTCACCAGGTCGGCGTCCGGGCCGACCGCCTCGACCTGCGGCGGCACGGTGCCACCGGTCAGCAGCGCCTGCGGCCGGGTGAGGACGTCGTCGATCGTCGCCCCGCCCGAGCTGACGTCGACCAGGTCGTACCCGAGCCGCTCGGCGGCCAGCTGCGCGTAGTTGCGGCCCGACCGCGCGCACTCGGGGACCAGGATCGGGTCGATGCCGGGGCCGGCGGCGAAGGAGCTGCCCAGGGCGACGTAGCTGGTCACCGGGCGGCCCGGGCCGCCGCCATCAGCCGCTCGAGCTCCTCGGCGGGGATCGCCCCACCGAAGTCCGCGGCGAACCGGCGCATCGGCATGGAGCCGATCATCTGCAGCATCCCCGCGTGCATCTCCGCGGCACCCTCGGGCATCGTCGCCAGGAAGCCCTCCAGCAGCTGCGGGCCGGCGACCGGGTGCTCGAACCACTCGGCGACCGACGACTGCAGGGTCAGCTCCCGCACGACGACGTCCCCGGCGAGGTCGATCGTCCGCTCGTCGACGACGTCGGTGGCGCTGCGGCCGATCTGCACGGTGTGCTCCCCCGGTGCGACGACCCAGGCGTGCTCCCGGACGTCCCAGTACGCGAACGCCCGGCGGTCCAGCTCGAACGCCACCGTCGTCGACTCCCCCGCCGCCAGCGAGACCTTGGTGAAGGCGCGCAGCTCGCGGGCGGGCCGCCGCACCGGTCCGGCGGTGGTCGCGACGTAGACCTGCACGACGTGCCGGCCGGCCCGCGCGCCGGTGTTGGTGACCGTCAGGGTCACCGTCGCCGCGTCGGCGCCGACGGCCCGGACCTGCAGGTCGCTCGTCTCGAACGTTGTGTAGCTCAATCCGTGGCCGAACGGGTACCGCACCGGGCGGTCGACGGTGACGAACTGGCGGTAGCCGACCATCACGCCCTCGCCGTAGCGGACGTGGCCCTGCTCCCCGGGGAAGTCGAGGAAGCTGGGGGTGTCCGCCAGCCGCAGCGGGATGGTCTCGGCCAGCCGGCCCGACGGGTCGGCGGCGCCGGTGAGCAGGTCGGCCAGCGCGCTGCCGCCGGCCTGGCCGAGCAGGAAGCCGGCGAGCACGGCGTCGACGTCGTCGTGCCAGCCCTCCAGGGACACCACGCTGCCCGAGGACAGGACGACGACCGTGCGGGCGCTGACCGCGGCCACCGCGCGGATCAACTGCACCTGCGCCGCGGGCAGGTCGAGGTGGGTGCAGTCGACGCCCTCGGTCTCGTCGGCCTCGGCCAGCCCGGCGAAGACCACGCTGACCTCTGCGTCTCTGGCCAGGCCGACGGCCTCCTCGCGCAGGGCGGTGGCGTCACCGGCGCCGTCGAGGGCGTACCCGGGCGCGAAGGTGAGGTCCGGGTGCGCGGCCCGCAGCGCGCTGAGTGCGTCGTCGACCCGCGTGGCGTTGACGTGCGAGCTGCCGCCGCCCTGGAACCGCGGCGTGCGGGCGAACTCGCCGACCACGGCGACCCGCTGCCCGGCGGCCAGCGGCAGCGCGCCGGCCTCGTTCTTCAGCAGCACCGCGCAGCCGGTCGCGAGCTCGCGGGCCAGCGCGTGATGCGCGTCGGCGTCGAAGCCGTCGGTCGGCTTGCTGACGTACCCCGCCAGCGCCGCGACCCGGCGCACGCTGCGATCGACGACGGCCTCGTCCAGCCGGCCGCTGCGCACGGCGTCCACCACCAGGGCGTTGCCGGCGCCGTGGTCACCGGGCATCTGCAGGTCCAGACCCGCCTCCAGGGCGGCGACCCGGTCGTCGACCGCGCCCCAGTCGGAGACGACGGCCCCGGTGAAGCCCCACTCCTCGCGCAGCACCTCGGTGAGCAGCCAGTGGTGCTGGGAGGCGTAGACCCCGTTCACCTTGTTGTAGGCGCACATCACCGTGGCCGGCTGGGCCTCGGTGACCACCCGCTCGAAGGCCGGCAGGTAGATCTCGCGCAGCGTGCGCTCATCGACGTCGGCGCTGACCTGCATGCGCTGCGTCTCCTGGTTGTTGGCCGCGAAGTGCTTGACCGACGCGCCCACGCCGGCACCCTGCTGGCCGCGGACGTGCGCGGCGCCGAGCACCCCGGCCAACAGCGGGTCCTCGGAGTAGTACTCGAAGTTGCGGCCGCACAGCGGCGACCGCTTGATGTTCACCCCCGGCCCGAGGACGACGGGCACGCCGATCGCACGGGCCTCGACCCCGATCGCAGCCCCGATCCGCTCGGCCACCTCCGGGTCCCAGCTGGACCCCACGGCGACGGCCGGCGGGAAGCAGGTGGCCGGCACGCTCTCGATGAGGCCGATCTGGTCGAGGTCGCCCACCTGCCGGCGCACCCCGTGCGGTCCGTCGGTGAGCACCACCGAGGGCAGCCCGGCCGCCTCGACCGGCGGGGTGGACCAGAAGTCCTGGCCGGAGAGGAGGGCCGCCTTCTGCTCCAGCGGCAGTGCGGTCGGGTCGGACGGCGTGGTGGGGGTCACCACCCGATCCTGCCGATCGCCGGCCGCCCGCGTCGCCGCGGATGCCATCCAGCGGTAGACGGCACGCTCATACGGGCTGCTCAGTGCAGGGCGGTGTCGGCCGGCCCGGTGGCCCAGCGCCGGAAGCGGACGACGAGGCCGGCCCGGGTGGGGGCACAGCAGTACGGCCCGGCCTGCACCTCGGCGTCCGGCGGGAACCAGGCGACCCGGACCAGCCGGAACGGCTCGTCGTCGGCCCGGGCCCGCACCGTGACCGCGTCGCCGGCCCGGCTGGCCCGCACCGTTACCCGGCGGCCGGCCCAGTCGGGCACCGGCGCCACGGACCAGTCCGAGCGGCCGAGGGTGACGACGGCGCCGACCTGCGGCGCCCCGTCGGAGAACTCGACGCCGGCCTTGAGCCAGGTCTCCGCACCGGCCCGCAGCATCAGGCCGGCCTGGTCGAACTGCTGGTCGAAGTCGACGTCGAAGGCCACCTCGACCGCCCCGTCCAGCCGGCCCAGCAGTGCGTGGGCGTCGTCGTGGACGAAGCCGTAGGAGGTGTGCCGCCAGGCGTCGCTGCCCTCGGCTGCGGTGACCAGCAGGTCGGTGCCGTCATCGGTGGCCGCGACCGGCGGCGTCGTCCACGAGCCCGCGGCCCACGGCTGGACCCGGCTGCCGTCGTCCGTCATGCCGGCACGGTAGCCGCGTCCCGAGGCTCGCGCGCTTGCCATGGCGGTCGGGATGCCGCCCCTCGCCTACTCCTCGCAGCCCGTGTACCTCAGCTCGGCGAAGGTGACCGTGCCCTCGACGGCGTACAGACCCAGGACCCGGCCGGTGAAGGACACGGCCGCCTCAGCGCTCCAGTGCCGGCCGTCGAGCTCGGCGAGCTCGGCCGTCTCCTCCCCGCTGAACGCGACGAGGCGGATCCGGTCCCCACCGAGCGCCTCGGGGGTGAACCCGGTCGGCGGTGGCGTCATGTCCATCCGGAGGGACACCTCACCGGCGGGGAAGGTGTGCGACCAGCTCTGGGTGAGGCCGGTGACGACCGCTCGCCCGGTGACGGTGGTCGTGGTGCCGTCGCAGCGGGCCTCCAGCTCGACGTGCTGGGCCTCGGAGTAGCGCGCCGCCAGTCCACCGACCCCACGGCTGGCGTCGATCCGGGTGGAGACGGCTGCGGTCAGGTGCCGCTGGCGGCGCCCGAGGAAGCACGGCCGGGTGCTTCCCAGCGTCGACCCGTCGCCGGTGAGGGCCAGCCGGCCGGGGCTCTCGGTCGTCGAGGCGACCTCGTCCGGCGTCCGGCGGACGCCCAGCCACCCGGGGTCGGCCAGGGCCGCGGGGTCGGAGAAGTCGAAGACCTCCTCGTCCACGCCCGGACGCGGAGCCAGTTCGACCGGCGCGGGGAACGGCCAGTCGTCGACCCACGCGACGTCGGTCGCGAACGTCTCCCGGCCGAGCGGGGAGAAGGCGCGGGTGAGGCCCAGCGGCCGGACACCCAGCAGGACGAGGGCGGACCCGCCGTCGGGGGTGTCGACCAGGTCGGCGTGGCCGGTGTTCTGGATCGGGCACCTGGTGCCACGGGCGGTCAGCACGGGGTTGGCCGGGCACGGCTCGAAGGGCCCCTGCGGGGAGTGGCTGCGCGCGACGCTCACGGCGTGGCCACGCTCGGTGCCGCCCTCGGCGATGACCAGGTACCACCAGTCGCCGCGCCGGTGCAGGTGCGGAGCCTCCGGGAACATCGCCCCCGTTCCCGACCACAGCGACCTGGGCGGTTCCAGTGCCCTGCCCGCGGCCAGGTCGACCCGCACCTGCTGGATCCCGTGGTGCGCTTCGAGGTCCTCCCCCGTGGTGCCCAGCCCTGAGTAGGTGACGTAGGCCGTGCCGTCGTCGTCCCAGGCGAGGTCGGGGTCGATCCCGTCGATCCCGTCGATCGTCGTGCCGTCGCTCCACGGGCCCGCCGGGTCCGTCGCGGTGAACACCACGCAGCCGCGGGGGCTCATCGCGACGGTGACGATGACGATGACGAAGTACACGCCGTTGCGGTGGCGGATCGTCGGCGCCCACACGCCGCACCCGGTGACCACGCCCTCGACCTGCACCTGCTCCGGGCGGGTGGCGACGTTGCCCACGTGCGTCCACTCCACCAGGTCGGTGCTGCGGTACACCGGCAACCCCGGCAGGTACTCGAAGCTGGAGGTCACAAGGTGGTAGACGCCGTCGACGAGGACGACGCTGGGATCGGGGTTGAAGCCGGCGATCAGCGGGTTGGGGCGGGCGGTCACGGGAAGTCCTCCGTGCGGACGGTCGTCGGTCGAGGTCGGGAGCGTCGGGGTCGAGCTCACCGGGCGGTCACCGTCACCGTCGCCGGGGCGCAGCCCTCGGCCGTCGCGGTCACGGTGATGGTGCCGGCGCCGGTCGGGCGGACGATGGCGAGCACCCGGCCGTCGAAGGTCGTGTGCACGGCGTCGAGGTAGGACTCCGCCGTCGCCGGCGCCGCGCTGCCCAGCCCGGCCAGCGTGCCCGCCCCCTCGACGGTCACCGTGACCTGGCGGTCCACCCCGAGTGCGACGGTCCCGGCGGCGTCGGTGAGCGCGAGCGCGACGAAGGCCAGGTCTGCGTCGTCGGCCCGCAGCACCGTGCGGTCGGCGGTGGCCACGAGCCCGACCGGTCCCGACGCCGGCCGCAGGACCGTGCGCCCGGTCTCCGCGCCACCCGTGCGGGCCACGGCCACCAGGTCCTCCGCGGCCCACGGCACGGTGAACTCCGCCCGGAACCGGTGCGCCTCCCCCGCCGGGGCGGTGCCCATCGACCGGTCGCCCAGCAGCAGCTCCACCTCCTCGGCGTCGCTGTAGACCTCGACGGTCAGCGGGACGCCCTCGGCTCCGGTGAAGGCCCAGTCGGCCACCGAGTCCGCCCACGCCCACGGCGTCGAGACCGTCGTCCGCCCCGACCGCTCGGGCCGGACGACGGCGATCGCCGGTGCGGTGCGCAGCCCGAACACGGTCTCCCGGTAGTAGGACGCCGGCCGGCGGTGCCCGGTGATGTCGAGGTCGCCGCACCAGGCGAGCAACCACGGGAAGGGCCCGTGGAAGCCGCCGGCGGCCGGGTCCTCGCTGTCGGCGACCCGGCCGATGCCGGCCTCGCCGAGGTAGTCCCAGCCGGTCCAGGTGAAGTCACCGATGACGTGCGGGTGGTCCTGGACCAGTCGCCAGAGCCGGTCGATCTTGGTGGCGAAGGTCTCCGAGCCCACGATCACCCGGCGCGGGAACAGCTCCCGGTCGATCGCGTACCGGGCCTCCATGTAGTTCATCCCGGCGACGTCGAGCACGTCGAAGGACTCCTCCGTGCGCCGGGCGACCAGCTCGGTGGCCGACAGGTGGTCCATGAACTCGCCCATGTCGGTGAGCATCGTGTTGATGCCCAGCTCGGCTGCCTGGGGGCCCCGGGCCTCCTCGATGACGGCCAGCATCGCGTTGACGCCGTTCGTGACGAACCGGGTGGGGTCCTCGGCGCGGACGGCCTCGGCCAGCCGGCGCGACCACAGCGCGCCGTGCGGGTCGGACACCTCGGGGATCTCGTTGCCGATGGACCACAGCACGATGCTGGGGTGGTTGGCCCCGCGCCGGACCATGGAGGCGACGTCGGACCGCCAGGTGTCGGCGAAGTGGCCGGCGTCGTCCTCGATGGACTTGCCGTGGGTCCAGGTGTCGGTGAGCTCGTCCATCACCAGCACGCCCACCCGGTCGCAGGCGGCGAGCATCGCCCGGCTCATCGGGTTGTGCGAGCTGCGCAGTGCGTTGAACCCGGCCGCCGCCAGCAGCTCCACCCGACGTTCGTCGGCCCGGCCGATCGCGGCCGAGCCCAGCACGCCGTTGTCGCTGTGCACGCACGCCCCGCGCAGGAGCACCGTCTGGCCGTTGATCCGCAGTCCCCGCTCGGGGTCCAGGGACAGGGTCCGCAGGCCGGTGGTGACCGTCTCAGTGTCGGTCTCGACGTCGCCGTCGAGCAGCACCGCCTCGACAGTGTGCAGCCGCGGCGACGTCGGGCTCCACGGCGCCGGGTCGGCCACCAGCAGCCGCTGGCGGACGACCGCGGGCTCCCCCGGCAGCACGGTGACCGGCGAGACAGCCTCAGCCACCACGGCCCCGGCGTGGTCGACCAGCCGGACACGCAGGGTCCGGCTGGCCAGTCCCCGCCCGGCGTGCACGACGGTCGAGGCGACCGAGACGACGGCGCGCGAGCCGTCGAGCTCCTCGGTGACCACCCGGACACCGTCGGCGGCCAGGTGCACCAGCGGGCCGCGCAGCAGGTGCACCGGACGGTGGATGCCGGCGCCGGCGTACCAGCGGGCGTCCCTGCCGGCCCGGCACAGCACGCGGACCTCGTCGGTCCCGTCGTACCGGAGGTGGTCGGCCAGCGGGACGACGGCCTCGGTCCAGCCCGACGACCAGGTGGCGGCGAGCTGACCGTTCACCAGCACCCGGGCCGAGCGGTACACGCCCTCGAAGTGCAGGGCGAGCACCTGGTCGCGGTCGTCGCCGGTCACCGGCAGCACCGCCCGGTAGTCCACGGCGGTGGGCGGGAAGTAGCCCGCGCCGGGGCCGTGCTCGGCATCGCGCGGCTGGCCGAGGGTGGCGTCGTGCGGGAGCACGACGTCCCGCCACGGCTGGGCGGCACCGTGCATCTCGGCGAAGGAGTTGGCGTGCGGCCGGAACTGCCAGCCGGTGGTGAACGGGGTGCGGCGCATGGCTGCCCTCTCGAGTGGGGAACGAGGTCAGCACGCGACGGATGGCGTCCTGGCTGGAGCGCCCCATGCCCGCGCGGGGCCGGCGTTACCGGCGATCGGCCGTCTGCTGGATCGCCGCGGGCACCCGCGCACCGTCGATCGTCGGTGTCCGCCGTCACCTCCGCGAGGCCCTTGCCATTGGCCAGCAAGACGAAGCGTCGTCCGGGAGGTCGGCCCGCTGGTGGAAAAGGGCTGCCGGTGATCGGCACGGTGGTCTCCGGCGATGCCGGCGCTGGGCAGACTCGTGCCATGAGCGGGCGACTGGCAGGGAAGACGGCGTTGGTGACCGGGGCGGCGGCGGGCATCGGGCGGGCGGTGGCCGACCGGTTCGTCGCCGAGGGAGCGCGGGTCGCCTACGCCGACCGGGACGTCGCGGGCGCCGAGGCGGCCGCCGCGGCATCGGGTGGGCGGGCGGTGCCGATGGACGTCACCGACGAGGACAGCGTCGCCGGTGGCTTCGCCGCACTGGCCGCGGACGGCTGGGTGCCCGAGGTCGTGGTCGTCAACGCCGGCGTGCAGCTGTTCGGGCAGGACGCCGAGGTGGCCGACCTGGACCTCGACGTCTGGCGGCGCACCCACGAGGTCAACCTGACCGGGGCGTTCCTGACCGTGAAGCACGCCGTCCGCGGGATGCTGGGCGTCGGCGGCGGCTCCATCGTGTTCACCGGCAGCCCCACCGCGGTCCGTGGCGAGGGCGCGGAGTTCACCGCCTACGCCTCGTCCAAGGCCGGCATGCACGGGCTGGCCCGCACGGTCGCCGCCGCCTACGCCCGCCGGGGCATCCGGGTGAACACCGTCGTCCCGCCCTACACCGAGACCGGGCTGGTCAGCACCCTCACCGACGACCCCGAGGCCCGGGCCGCGATCGTCGGCCGGATCCCGATGGGCCGCGCCGGCACCACCGGCGACCTCGAGGGCGTGATGGTGTTCCTCGCCAGCGACGAGTCGGCGTTCGCGACCGGCGCGACGTTCGCCGTCGACGGCGGCATGACCACCCTCTGAGCCGTGCTCAGGCCTCCCGGCTCCGGCGCTCGTGCAGCCGGAGCCGGGCGAGCAGGTCGGCGACCAGCAGGCGGAGGTCGACGTCGGTGCACACCCGTCGTCCCGGCTGGTCCGGGGACTCCGTCCACGTGCAGGCCACGTCGTCGAGGGCGGTGACCAGGACCGGGGGGCTGTCACCGAGCGGCCAGGTCTCCCCCTGCTCCACGAAGTCGGGGATCGGCAGCTCGACGTACTGCTGCCACAGCCAGGCACCCAGCCGCCCGGCGCCGCCCACGTCCTGCTCCAGCTCCGCCACCGAGTACGTGCAGCGCCGGTAGGTCTCCAGCGGGAACTGCCAGATCGCCAGGTCCTCGCGGGCGAGCACCTCGCGGGCGGCCTCGGCGTCGGTGTCCCGGTTGTACTCGAGCGCGTCGGCGCCCAGCGCCCCACCGACCCAGACCAGCTTCAACCGGGCGGCGATGTCCGGGGCCTGGCGCAGCGCCTGGGCGACGTTGGTCAGCGGGCCGGCGCAGACCAGGAAGAGCGGCAGCGGGCCGTCCCGCCGCGCCTCGGCGACGATGGCGTCCGCGGCCGCCGACGAGGTGTCGCCGCCGCCGATCGGCACGTCGCACCCGGCGGCCACCACCGGCCGCTGCGTGCCGACCAGGTCGACCAGCTCCTGCGCGCGCCGGGCGCCCGCGGCTGCCGTGCCCTCGGGCGGCCCGAACCGCGGGCTGAGGTGCGAGCTGGTCACCGCCACCACCCGGTTGGCGGCGCTGAGCAAGTGGTGGGCCAGGGCGACCAGACCGTCAGGGTCACCGTTCCAGTCGTTGTCGACGACGACGCGGCAGCGTTGGGTGATGCGCAGGGACACGTGCTTCCTCCAGGGGTCAGGCGGTGGGGACGGCGGCCGGGTCGTCGGCACCGGCGTAGCGGAACGAGCGGACGACGACCGACCCGGAGGAGCACCAGACGCCGACCATGCGACCGGTGATCCCACCGGCCACCTCGGTGGAGACGTAGCGGCCGTCGATCCGGCCGAGCTCGGCGAACCCGCCGTCGGCGTCCACGACCCCGGCGACCAGCTGGTCCGGGCCGAGCGCGGTGGAGGAGAAGTGCCCCTCCGACGGGACGGCCCGGACCTCCAGCACGACGTCCCCGGCCGGGACGGCGACCTCCCCGAGCAGCTGCCGGAGCGGGCCGACCTGCGCGACCGCGCGCACCACGTCCCCGGCGACCTGGAGGTCGAGGCGGTGGCGGGGGTCCATCCGCACGGACAGGCCACCGACACCGTCACCGTCCGCGGCCACGACCGCCCGGGCCCGGCAGTACAGGTGCTCCTGCCGGCGGCCGGCGAAGGCAGCGTCGTCCGAGGCCGGGTCGGCGGCCCCGGCGGTGAGCCGCCAGCCGCCCTCGCCCCGGGTGAGCACGTCGCCGGGGAACCGGCGCGGCGACACCCAGGAGACCGGCAGCGCGGCGCCGGCCAACTCCTCGACCTCGACCGGCCCGGCAGCCGGGGTCAGCCACTCCGCCAGCCGGGGCCAGCCGTCCTCCCACACCACCTCGGCGGCGAAGGTCTCCCGGCCCAGGACGTGGAACTGCGGGCTCGCCCCGCGCGGCCGGACGCCGTGGAAGACGATCGCCCAGCTGCCGTCGGGCCGCTGCACCAGGTCCGCGTGCCCGGTGTTCTGCACCGGGTGCTCGACGCCCCGGTGGGTCAGCAGCGGGTTGTGCGGGCACGCCTCCCACGGCCCGGACGGCGACGGGCCGCGGGCGATCGTCACCGCGTGGCCGCGCTCGGTGCCGCCCTCGGCGATCAGCAGCTACCAGTACCCGCCGACCCGGTACAGGTGCGGGCCCTCCGGGAACCGGCCTCCGGTGCCCTGCCACACGTGCCGCCGCTCGGTCAGCGCCCACCCGGTGACCGGGTCGACGGCCTGCTGCACGACCCCGGCCGGCCCGCCGGCGCCGAAGCCCGCGTAGGTGACCAGCAGCGTGCCGTCGGCGTCCCAGGCCAGGTCCGGGTCGATCCCGCGGACCTCGTCCATCCGGACCGGCTCCGACCACTCGCCCAGCGGGTCCTCGGCGGTGACCAGCGTCTGCCAGCCACCGTCGGCCAGGTTGGTGGTGACCATCCAGAACCGGCCGTCGTGGTGGCGGATCGTGCAGGCGGTGATGCCGCCCGAGCCGGGGGCTGCCGAGACGTCCAGCTGCGACGGGCGGGCCAGCACGTGCCCGACCTGCTCCCAGGACACCAGGTCGGTCGAGCGGAACAGCGGCACGCCGGGGGCGTACTCGAAGCTCGAGTGCACCATCCAGTACGTGTCGTCGATCCGGCAGACGCTGGGGTCCGGGTGGAAGCCGGGGATGACGGGCGCCGGGGTCACGGGCACAGACGTCACTGGTGGGCCTCCGGGTCGAAGAACAGCGCAGGCTTCTCCACCGGCGCCGGGACGGTGACCGTGCGGGTGAACGAGTGCCGCCCGGCCGCCACCTGGACCGGTGCGCTGCCGTCGGGCAGCGACACCTCGGCGGTCGTGTTCGGCGGGACGGTCAGCTCCAGCGTCAGCTCGGCGCCGTCGAGGGCCCAGGAGACCGCCGCCGTCCCGTACGGCGTCTCGTGGGTCGCGGCGGCGGAGGTGATCCCCTGACCCGGGCGGGGGGCGACCCGCAGCCGTCGATAGCCGGGTTCGGCCGGGGCGAGGCCGGCCACGGTGCGTTGCAGCCAGTCGGCCACCGCCCCGAACGCGTAGTGGTTGAAGGAGGTTATGTCGCCGGGGTTGATTGACCCGTCGGGGAGCATGGAGTCCCAGCGCTCCCAGATCGTCGTCGCGCCCATCGTCACCGGGTACAGCCACGACGGGTTCTCCCGCTGCAGCAGCAGCTCGTACGCGGTGGCCAGCTCGCCGGCGTTCGTGAGCGCGTCGGTGACCAGCGGGGTGCCGAGGAAGCCGCTGGCGATGTGGAAGCCGTCCTTCAGCACCTGCTCGGCCAGCAGCCGGCCGGCGTGCGCCCGCTGGTCGGGGGTGAGCAGGTCGAACTCCAGGGCGAGGGCGTAGGCGGTCTGCGACGGGTAGGCGACCCGGCCGTTCGGGGAGACGTACTCGGCGCGGAACCGCTCGGTCGCCCGCTCGGCGAGGTCGGCGAACCGAGCGCCGTCCCGACCGAGCACCTCGGCGGCCTGCGCGACCGTGCGGGCCGAGCGGGCGAGGTAGGCAGTGGCGACGCACTGCCACGGGGTGCGCGCAGCAGCGGGGTTGTCCGGCGGAGCCGCGGAGTCCAGCCAGTCGCCGAAGGAGAACCCGCCCTCGGGGAAGTCCAGGTCGGCCCCGGCCCGCGCGGCGAAGACGTCGATCCAGGCGGTCATGGACGCCCACTGGTCGGCGAGCAGCCCGGCGTCCCCGGTCCGCTCGTACAGCACCCAGGGGACGACGACGGCCGCGTCGCCCCAGCCCACCTCCGCCTGCTGCGGGAACGGCAGCAGCGGCAGGAACGGCACGTACATCGGCACGATGCCGTCGTGGTCCACCTGCTGCTCGACCGCGAGGTCGGCCAGCCAGGAGCGGAGCATCCCGGTGGTGTCGTAGAGGAACGTCGCGGACGGGGCGAAGACCTGGAGGTCACCGGTCCAACCCAGCCGCTCGTCGCGCTGCGGGCAGTCGGTGGGGACGTCGAGGAAGTTGCCCCGCATCCCCCAGACGACGTTCTCGTGCAGCCGTTCCACGTCCGGGTCGGAGCACGCGAAGGTGCCGGTCCGGCGCAGGTCGGTGTGCACGACGACGGCCTCGAGGTCGCTCGGCGCCAGCTCCCCCGGCCAGCCGCTGACCTCGGCGTACCGGAAGCCGTGGAAGGTGAACCGCGGCTCCCAGGTGCGTGTGCCGTTGCCGTCCAGCACGACGACGTCGGTGGCGTCGGCACCGCGCAGCGGGCGGGTGCCCAGCTCGCCGTGCTCGAGCACCTCCGCGTGCCGGACGGTGACCTCGGTGCCGGCCGGCGCGTCCGGCAGCGACAGCCGGAGCCGGCCGACCAGGTTCTGGCCGAAGTCGACCAGCGTCCTCCCCGACGGCGAGGTGCTGATCTCCCGCACCGGCAGGACCTCGGTGCGGCGGACCGGCGGACCGGTCGGGGCGACGAGGGTGGCGACGTCCAGGTCCCCGGTCTCCACCGGCGTCCAGGCGCTGTCGTCGAACGCCGGCTGCGACCAGCCGGGGAGCTCGCGGCGGGCGTCGAACGTCTCGCCCGCGTAGAGCCCGGCCCGGGTGAGCGGGCTGGGCGCCGACCGCCAGGAACCGTCGGTGGTCACGACGGTGCGGCTGCCGTCGTGGTGCTCGACCTCGAGCTGGACGAAGGCGCCGGTCCGGTCGCCGTAGAAGGCCCGCTTGCCGGTGAAGCCCAGCGGGCCGGCGAACCAGCCTTGCGCCAGGTGCACGCCGAGCGCATTGGCGCCTTCGGTGAGCAGCGCCGTGACGTCGTGGGTCTGGTAGCGCAGCCGGTGGTGGTAGCTGGTCCAGCCGGGCGCCAGCACGTGGTCACCGACGACCGACCCGTTCAGCTCGGCCTCGTAGACCCCCTGCGCGGTGGCGTACAGCCGCGCCCGGGTGACCGGCCGGTCCAGCACGAACTCCCGGCGCAGCAGTGCGGCCGGCTCGTCGCCGCAGTCGGCGGGCAGCACCGGCCGGACCAGCGTCGCGGTCCAGTCGGCCGGCGCCAGCAGGCCGGCCTCGACGACGGTGTCCTCGCTCCACACCGACGGCTCGACGGCCCCCTCGCCCCACACCCGCACGCGGACCGTGCGATGGTCGCGGCTGGTCAACGGCGGCGCTCCCCATGCCACGAGCACCGACTCGTCGGACTCCACCCGGCCCGACGACCAGACCGGGCCGTCCTCGGGCGCGATCTCCAGCTCGTACGCGGCCTGCCGCCAGCCGTCGAGGTCGGTGCGGGACACCCAGGACAGCCGCGGCCGGGTCTCGCCGATGCCCAGCGGCTCGCGGTGGTGCTCGACGGTCACGGGCAGGACGGTCAGGTCGCTCATGCGGGCTGCTCCAGGGTGGTCGTGAACGTGTGCTCGCCGGGTCCGGCGGATGCCGTGGTGCCGTCGGGCAGGACGACCGTCGCCTCGGCGCCGGCCGGGACGACGACGCGCAGCGAGAGCACGTCGTCGGTGACGGCCCAGGCGGAGGAGATCCGGCCGTACGGCGACTCGTGCGCGGCCTCGGCGGAGGTCAGGCGGCCACCGGGCCGGGGCTGGACGCGGAACCGCCGGTACGCGGGCTCCAGCGGCTCGATGCCCGCGGTGTACCGGTGCAGGAAGGAGACGACCGCGCCCTTGCTGTAGTGGTTCAGCGACTCGTGCGGCACGCCGTCGGCGTCCACGCCGTCCCACCGCTCCCACACCGTGGTCGCCCCGCGGTCGACCATCGTCAGCCAGGACGGCTCGGTGTCGGTGAGCAGCAGCTCGTAGGCGACGTCGAGGTGTCCGGCGTCGGCGAGCACCGGCAGCAGGTACGACGTGGCCAGGAACCCGGTGGCCAGGTGGGTGTCGGCCTTGCGGACCAGCTCGACCAGCCGCTCGGCGACGGCCGGCCGCAGATCGGCCGGCACCAGGTCGAAGGCGAGCGCGCGCACGTGGTCGGCCTGCGTGTCGCAGCACAGCCGCCCTTCGTCGTCCAGGTACTCCGCCTGCCAGGCGGCCCGCGCCCCGGCGGCGAGTCCGGCGTAACGGTCGGCGTCATCGTCCCTACCCAGCACCGCGGCGATCCGGCTCAGCAGCCCGGCGCTGTGCGCGTAGTACGCCGTCGCCACCTCGCCCTTGTCGGCCGCGGCGAAGGCGGCGAAGTCGCCGACGTCCTCCCCGGGCACCAGCCACTCACCCCAGTGGAAGCCGGTGTCCCAGAGGAACCGCTCGTGCGGCGCGGGCTCCGGCCGGCGGGCGACCCGAGCAGGGTGTCGCTGGTCCCGGGCCATCCGCTCGACCCGGTCGAGCCAGCCGACCATCGTCGGCCAGAGCTCGGCCAGCACCTGCTCGTCGCCGTAGGCGCGGTACAGCTCCCAGGGCACGACGACCGCGGCGTCGCCCCAGCCGGCCGAGCCGTTCATCGCCGCGACCGGGCCGGCCCGCCCCTCGCTGCGGGAGGACGGGCTGATGTTGGCGATCGTCCCGTCGGGCCACTGGTCGGCGGCGACGTCCCGCAGCCACTTGGTGGAGAACCCGGCGACGTCGTACAGGAACGCGGCGGTCGGGACGTACAGCTGCCAGTCACCGGTCCAGCCGGCGCGCTCGCGGTGCGGGCAGTCGGTGGGGATGTCGCAGGCGTTGCCGCGCAGGCTCCAGACGGCGGCCTCGTGGAAGCGGGTCACCCGCTCGTCGCTGCAGGAGAACCAGCCGGTGCGGCGCAGGTCGGTGTGCACGACGACGCCGCGGACGTCGTCGGCGGTGAGCTCGCCGGGGTGCCCTGCGATCCGCACGTACCGGAAGCCGTGCGTCGTCCGCCGTGGTTCGAACACCTCACCCGGCACGCCGGCCGAGACCACCTGGTCCACCTGGCCGGCCGGCAGCGGCTCCGGCAGGAAGGGCACGGCGGGGCGCAGGTGGTCGGTGGTGACGTCGCCGTCGGGGCCGAGCCACTCGGCGTGGGTCAGCGTGAGGGTGGTGTTCGCCGGCCCCAGGTCGGTGAGCCGCACCCAGCCGTTGACGTTCTGGCCCAGGTCGACGACGTGCGCCCCGCCCGGCAGCCGGGTGACCGACACCGGGGTGAGCTCCTCGACCCGGCGCACCGGCGGGGCCGGGGAGTCGACGAGGCCGGCGTAGCCGTGCTGGACGACGCCCACCGGCGCCCAGCCGGCGTCGTCGAAGCCCGGGGCGTCCCAGCCCCGCGGCAGCCGCCGCAGGTCGACCCGCTCGCCGGCGATCAGGTCGGCGGCCACCACGTGCCCCTCGGCGCTGCGCCAGCCCGGCCCGGTGCCGACGACGGTGACGCTGCCGTCGTCGTGCACCAGGTGCAGCTGGGCGAGCAGCGCGAGCCGGTCGCCCCACTGGTCGGCGGCGCGGAGGATGCCGATCTGGCCGCGGAACCAGCCGTCGGCGAGCACGACGGCAAGCGCGTTGCGGCCGGGCCGGACGGTGGCGGTGACGTCGATGGTCTGCACCTGCAGCCGGACGTCGTACTGGGTGAAGCCGGGGGTCAGCTCGGCGTCCCCGGCGCGCGTTCCGTTGAGGAAGGCCTCGTAGACGCCCTGCGCGGTGGCGTGCAGCCGGGCGGCGACCACCGGCCGGTCGACGTCGAACTCGTACCGCAGCAGCGCCGCCGGCCGCTCCCCCGGCGGCCCGGCGGGCATCTCCCCCGGCTCGACCCAGGAGGCCTGCCAGTCCTCGGCCCACAGCAGCCCGGTCTCGAACCAGCCCGCCGCGGACGGTCCGCTCTCCCCGAGGTCGGTGCGCACCTGCACCCACCACTGCACCCGGTGCCCCGCGGCCAGCGGTGGGCCGGCATAGGGCACCAGCAGGTGCTGCCCGCTCTCCACCCAGCCGGTGTCCCAGCCGTTGTCCGCGGTGAGCCGGGAGGCGAGCTGCTGCCCGGCGCCCATCGGCAGCTGCCAGGACAGCCGCGGCGTCGTCGTCCGGATGCCGAGTGGTTCGTCGAGGTGCTCGATCCGCAGGTGGTGCGGCGCAGCGGGGTCCTCCATCACGGGCGCGGGACCCGCTCGGCGTGGTGGCAGGCGGTGAGCGAGCCGTCGAGCAGCCGGAGCGGCGGCCGCTGCGCCACGCAGACGTCGGTGGAGAACGGGCAGCGGGGCACGAAGGGGCAGCCGGTGGCCGACGGCGAGGCGGCTCCCGCGGTGCCGAAGCCGGCGGCCTCCCGGGCGGCGCGGCGCGCGGCCTGCTCGGCGGGGCGCGGCACCGGGGCCGCCGCGGTGAGCGCCAGGGTGTACGGGTGCCGGGGCCGCTGGGCGACCTGCTCGGCCGGGCCGGTCTCCATGACCTGACCGCGGTAGAGGACGACGGTGCGCTGGGACAGGAAACGCACCACGCCCAGGTCGTGGGCGATGAAGAGGAAGGACAGCCCGCGCTGGTCGCGCAGATCGGCCAGCAGGTTGAGCACCTGCGCCTGGGTGGAGAGGTCCAGCGCCGACACCGGCTCGTCCAGCACGACCACCTTCGGGTCACAGACCAGCGCCCGGGCGATGGCGATGCGTTGCCGCTGACCGCCGGAGAACTGCGCCGGGCGGCGGTCGACGGCCTCCCCGGGGAGCCCCACCGACTCCAGCCCGGACCGGGCCCGCGCCAGCGCCTCGGTGCCGGTCACGCCCATCAGCCGCAGCGGCTCCACCAGCGTCTGGCCGATGGTGCGGGCGGGGTTCAGCGACGAGTACGGGTCCTGGAAGACCACCCGCAGGTCGGCCACCTGGCGGCTGCGCTGCCTGAGCGACATCCCAGTGACGTCCTGCCCGGCCACCTCCACCGTGCCGGCGGTCGGCCGCTGGAGGCCCAGGACCGCCTTGCCGA
>NZ_JAAKGN010000076.1:0-21045 GCF_011039295.1 Modestobacter sp. KNN46-3
GTGCCGTGAGTCGCGGGTGAGCCGTCGGGACGCGGGAGCGGTCATGGCCCGACCCTAGGCCGAGGCCCGGGCCGGTGCACCCCCCCTGCTCAGTCGAAGATGCCGGCCGGCGGCGGGGGCGAGGGCTCGGCCACGGCGTCGCTCACCGGCGCGGCCTGCCCCACGAAGCGGTCCAGCTCCGCGCCGCTGACCACCCGGGAGGGCATCGGGTCGCCGGCGCACCGGCGGGTGAGCCCGGCGATGGGCAGCTCAGCTGCGGACGCGACCGCCACGGTGTTGCCGAACCGGCGCCCGCGCAGCGTGCCGGGCTCGGCGAGCAGGGCGACGTGGCCGAAGACGGCCCGCAGGGTCGCCGCCTCGGCGCGGGCGAAACGCAGCGGCGGGCCGTCGGAGACGTTCCACGCCGTGGTGCCGCCGGGGCGCAGCACCCGGGCGACGTCGGTGGCGAACTCGACCGTGGTCAGGTGGGCCGGGGTGCGGGCCCCGGCGAAGACGTCGACCAGGACGACGTCGGCGCTGGCGTCGGGCAGCGCGGCCAGCCCGGCTCGCGCATCGATCCCCCGGACCCGGATGCGGGCATTCCGGGGCAGCGGCAGCTCGCGGCGCACCAGCTCGGTGAGCGCCTCGTCGAGCTCCATCACCCGCTGCGCCGAGCCGGGGCGGGTCACCGCCACGTAGCGGGGCAGCGTCAGGGCGCCCCCGCCCAGGTGCACCACGTCCAGCGACCGGCCGGGTTCGGCGACCAGGTCGAGCACGTGCCCCATCCGCCGCACGTACTCGAACTCCAGGTACGTGGGGTCGGTCAGGTCGACGTGCGACTGCGGGGTGCCGTTGACCAGCAGCTGCCAGGAGCCGTCCCGGTCGGCGTCGGCCAGCAGCTCCGCCGTCCCGCCGCCCACCTCGGTGGCGCCCGGGAGTGCGGTGAGGTGCCCGCGGTCGCGTCGGCCCACGGTCAGCGCCCTCGCAGCAGGGCCTCGGCGGCCCGGTCGCCGTGCACGGTCACCTCGGCCGGGCGGCCCCACAGGTGCAGCAGCAGCTGGGGCGCCGTCCCGGACAGCTGGGCGTCGGCGGACGCGATGGCGCCGTCGGTGCACCGGACGGCGCCGTCGGCGACCTCGACGGTCCAGCCGCGCTCGAGGTCGGTCGCGGTGACACCGACGGACGCCCGGGCGGTGACCAGCGGGGCGGTGTGCTGCCAGCGGGGGAGCACGACGGCCAGCAACTCGTCGACGCCGTCACCGGCCAGCACCGGGTCGACGGGCGCGGGATCCAGGAACGCGGCCGCCTCCAGGTCCTGCCGGTGGACGGTGTGCTCGTGCGCCTGCCGCCGGGCCCAGTCGCGGGCGGTGCGGCCGGCGGCCGGGCTCATGTGCCAGGCGGGCGCGTCGGGGTCGGTGGTGCGCAGCGTGGCGACCAGCTCGGTCAGGCCCAGGGCGTACCAACCGTGCAGGTCGTCGTGTGGCGGGGCGATGCCGCTGTAGGAGCCCGGCGCACGGGTGGAGCCGGCCCACAGGATCCCGGTGACCCAGCGGTGCACCGCACCGAGGTGGGCGATCAGGTCGCGGGCCGTCCAGCCGGCCACCCAGGGCACCTCCGTCTGCAGCCCACCGGCGGCCGCGGTGCGCCCGGCGTCCAGCCCCTGGGCGAGCACACCGATCCGCTCGCCGTCCTGCACGACGGCGGCGATGCACCGGTCGTGCAGCTCGTCGGGGGTGAGCAGGGGGGCGGCCACCTCGTCATCGTGCCGCACGGGGCGGGTCAGGTCGGCGCGACCGCCGACCAGCGGACGCTGACCTCGCCGTGCTTCCACCGCCGGGTCGGCCCGACCAGCGGCCAGCCGTCGTCGGCGAGTGACTCGACCGCGGCGGCCCAGCGCTGCCGTGGGCCGAACGTCGACAGCCCGGCCGCCGAGGCCCAGGCGGTGTCGAAGGCAGTGAGGAAGGCGTGCACCGGCTGCCCGGGCACGTTGTGGTGGATCAGCGCCTTGGGCAGCCGCTCGGCCAGGTCGGAGGGGCGCTCCAGGTCCGACACCCGGGCGGCCAGGGTCAGGGTGAGCGGTCCGTCCTCGTCCAGGGCGACCCAGGTCGCCCGTCGTCCCCACTCGTCGCAGGTGCCCTCGACCAGCAGGCCCCCGGGTGCCAGCGCGGCGCGCATCGTGTCCCAGGCCCGGCCGGCGGACTCCTCGTCGTACTGGCGCAGCACGTTGAACGCCCGCACCAGCACCGGGCGCAGGCCGGCCAGCTCGAAGCCGCCGAGCCGGAAGTCCACCCGCGGCGGGTCGCGGTCGTCGGCCACCGCGGCCACCCGCTCGGGGTCGATCTCCAGGCCGACCACCTCCAGCCGGTCGACCTCGGACGCGAGCCGGTCGACCAGCTCCAGCGTGGTCACCGCGGACGCCCCGTAACCGAGGTCGACGACCAGCGGCCGGGCGGCGTCACGCAGCCGGGCCACCTGGGTGGCCACCAGCCAGCGGTCGACCCGACGGAGCCGGTTGGCGTTCGTGGTGCCCCGGGTCGGCAGCCCGAGGGCGCGGGCGCGGCCCGCCGCCAGCCGGGGGGCCTTGCGGACGGGCGGCAGCGACGCACGCTGGGTGTGGTCGCTCACGGTGCACGAGGTTAGTCGTGGCGCCGATTACGGTGGTGGCGTGCAGGTACGCCATGACGCCCAGCTGGCGGACCTGACGACCCTCGGGGTCGGCGGTCCGATCGAGCGGTTGGTCGAGGTCACCGGCCGCGACGAGCTGGTCGCCGCCGTCCGGGACGTCGACGACGCCGCCCGCCCGCTGCTGGTGCTCGGCGGTGGCTCGAACATCGTGGCCCCGGACACCGGCTGGCCCGGCGACGTGGTGCTGGTGCGCACCCGGGGCATCTCCCGCACCGACACCGCCGAGGGCGTCGAGCTCGAGGTCGAGGCCGGGGAGCCCTGGGACGACCTGGTCGCGCACACCGTGGGCCAGCAGCTGGCCGGAATGGAGGCGCTGTCCGGCATCCCCGGCTCGACCGGCGCCACCCCGGTGCAGAACGTCGGCGCCTACGGCCAGGAGGTCGCGGCGCTGATCACCTCTGTGCGGGTGTACGACCGGTCCGCCGGGGCCGAGCGGGTGTTCCTCCCCACCGAGCTGGGCTTCGCCTACCGCGACAGCCGGCTCAAGCAGCAGCCCGGCGCGTACGTCGTCCTCGCGGTGAGCTTCCTGCTGCGGGCCTCGGAGCAGTCGAGCCCGGTCAGCTACGCGGAGCTGGCCAAGGCGCTGGGCGTCGAGCTGGGGGAGACCGCGCCGCTGGCCGCGGTCCGGGACGCCGTGCTGGCGCTGCGCCGCGGCAAGGGGATGGTCTGGGACCCGGCCGACCCCGACTCGCGCAGCGCCGGGTCGTTCTTCACCAACCCGGTCGTGCCGGTCGGCACCGCGGTGCCCGAGTGCCCGTCCTGGCCGGCCGGGATCGGCGCCGACGGGGCCGCGCAGGTGAAGCTGAGCGCCGCCTGGCTGGTGCAGCACTCCGGCTACGGCAGGGGCACCCGCGCCGGGAAGGTCGGGACGTCGTCGCGGCACAGCCTGGCGCTGACCACCGAGCCCGGCGCCACCGCCACCGAGCTGATGGCCTTCGCCGACCGGGTGGTCGCTGCGGTGCGGGAGCAGTTCGGCGTCACCCTGGTGCCCGAGCCGACCGCGGTGCGCCCGTGAACCCGGCCGAGTCCCTGCAGCTGGGCGCCCTCTACGACGCGCTGCGCACCCCGGCGCCCATGCCGGCCGACCCCGCCCAGCTCACCGGCTGGATGGCGCGCGTGGAGGCCGACGCCGCGCTGACCGGGCTGATCTCCCGGGTGCTGAACTCCGGGAGCGCCACCGAGGCCGAGGTGACCGACGCGCAGGCGCTGTTCGAGAGGAACGGCACCGCCGCCGACCCGGCGCGGGTGACCAGCGCCTACGACGTCCTGCACCGCAACGCGGACTAGGACAGTGCCCGGGAGCGCGTGACCTGCTCCGTCCACGGAGGACCGCGCGAGACGCCGAGATCCGGTTGGGTGCTGGGTCGGCGGGCTTGGAGACAGCGTTTCGCCGGATCTCGGCCCCGTCCGGGGCATCGGCGGCCTACTGCTCGCGGTGCACCTTGTGCTGGGCGGCCTGGGCGCGGGGCCGGACGATGAGCAGGTCCACGTTCACGTGGTGCGGCCGGGTGACCGCCCAGGCGATGCAGTCGGCGACGTCGGCGGCGACCAGCGGCTCGCGCACCCCGCGGTAGACGGCGTCGGCCTTCTCCTGCGACTTCGTGCGGTTGAGCGAGAACTCCTCGGTCCTGACCATCCCCGGCGCGATCTCGACCACCCGCACCGGCTCGGCCACGAGCTCCAGCCGCAGCGTCTCGGCCAGCGTGTGCACCCCGTGCTTGGCCGCTGTGTAGCTCGCCCCGCCCTCGTAGCTGATCAGCCCGGCGGTCGAGCCGACGAACACCAGGTCGCCGGCGCCCGAGGCCCGCAGCGCCGGCAGCAGCGCCTTGGTCACCCGCACCGTCCCCAGCACGTTGACGCCGTAGGTGCGCTCCCAGGAGTCCAGGTCGGCGTCGGCGACCGGGTTGCTGTCGAAGGCGCCGCCGGCGTTGTTCACCAGCACGTCGACCCGGTCGAGCCCGTCGGCGAGGGCGGCGACGGAGGTGGGATCGGTCACGTCCAGCTGCACCGCCCGGCCGCCGATCCGCTCCGCCAGCTCGGTCAGCCGGTCGATGCGGCGGGCGGCCAGCACGACGGAGAAGCCGTCGGCCGCCAGCCGTTCCGCGGTCGCGGCGCCGATGCCGCTGGAGGCGCCGGTGACGACGGCGACGCGGCCCGACCCGGCGGAGGGCGCCGTGCCGGACGACCGGTCGACGGGGGAGGACGACGAGGCGACGGGGCTGGACATGTGCCCATCCTGGCGCTGTTGCAGACTGGGACGACGACAGGGTGTCCCGACCGGGCCGCCTCAGCAGCCCCAGCAGGCCTCAGCGGCCTCAGATGCCCGAGCGGGAGGATCTCCGTGCCCGCTCGCCGCCACCCGCGCCAGCCCACGCCGTGGCGGGCCGGCGCCGCACCCGAGTCGGCCGCGCCGGTGCTGCCGCGCCGGGTCGCGACCCTGTCGGTGCACACCAGCCCGCTGGAGCAGCCGGGCGCCGGTGACGCCGGGGGCATGAACGTCTACGTGGTCGAGGTGTCCCGCCGGCTGGCCGACCGCGGGATCGCCGTCGACGTGTTCACCCGGGCCACCTCCAGCGAGCAGCCGCCGGTGGTCGAGATGGCGCCCGGCGTGACCGTGCGGCACGTGAGCGCCGGTCCCTTCGAGGGCCTGGGCAAGCAGGAGCTGCCCGCCCAGATGTGCGCCTTCACCGCCGCGGTGCTGCGCGAGGAGGCCCAGCACGATCCGGGGCACTTCGACGTCGTCCACTCCCACTACTGGCTGTCCGGCCAGGTCGGCTGGCTGGCCCGCGACCGCTGGGGCGTGCCGCTGGTGCACTCGGCGCACACGCTGGCGAAGGTGAAGAACGCCGCCCTGGCCGAGGGCGACGAGCCCGAGCCGCGCACCCGGGTGATCGGGGAGGAGCAGGTCGTCGCGGAGGCCGACCGGCTGGTGGCCAACACCGCCGAGGAGGCCCGGCAGCTGGTCGACTTCTACGACGCCGACCCCCGCCGCACGCTGGTCGTCCCGCCCGGCGTCGACCTGGAGTGCTTCCGGCCCGGTGACCGCCGCGGCGCCCGGGCGCGGATCGGGGTGGCCCCGGACGCCGTCGTCCTGCTGTTCGTCGGCCGGATCCAGCCGCTCAAGGCCCCGGAGATGCTGCTGCACGCCGCGGCCCGGATGCTCGCCGCCGACCCGGCCCTCCGCGACCGGCTGGAGGTGCTCGTCGTCGGTGCGCCCAGCGGGTCGGGGCTGGCCGAGCCGCAGCGGCTGCAGGAGCTCGCGGTCTCCCTGGGCGTCTCCGACGTGGTCCGCTTCCTGCCGCCGCAGGCGCCCGCGCAGCTCGCCGACCACTACCGGGCCGCCGACGTCGCCGTCGTCCCCAGCCACAACGAGTCCTTCGGGCTGGTCGCACTGGAGGCCCAGGCCTGCGGCACCCCGGTGGTCGCCGCCGCGGTCGGCGGGCTGCCCACCGCCGTGGACGACGGGGTCTCCGGCCTGCTGGTCGCCGGCCGTGACCCGGAGGCCTACGCCGCGGCCATCCGTCGGGTGCTGGCGCGGCGTGAGCTGCTCGCCGCCGGCGCCCGGCGGCACGCCGCCGCCTTCAGCTGGGACCGCACCACCGACTCGCTGGTCGACGCCTACGCCGCGGCGATGAGCGAGATGGGCCGGCGCCGGGTGCGCCGGGCACACCGGGCCGCCGAGGCCGTGCGGGTGCTGACCGGCGGGAACAGCCTCGGGGGCCGGGCCCGGCGATGAGCGAGCGCAGCCTCCCCGAACTCGACGCGGTCGTCGAGGAGACGCTGCGCGCGGCCGAGCTGGAGCACGAACACCCCGGGCAGGGTCGCTTCGTCGTCACCCTGCCCGGCACCAAGAAGCTCAAGACGGTCGTCGGGCTGACCATCGGCGCGCACGCCCTCACCATCGAGGCGTTCGTCTGCCGGCAGCCCGACGAGAACCGGGAGCAGCTGTGGGCCTGGCTGCTGCAGCACAACGCGCGCAGCTACGGCGTCAGCTGGTCGATCGACAGCGTCGGTGACGTCTACCTGACCGGCCGGCTCCCGCACGCGGTGATCACCCCCGAGGAGATCGACCGGCTGCTCGGCTCGGTGCTCAGCCACGCCGACGACCACTTCAACACCCTGCTGGAGATCGGCTTCGGCACCTCGATCCGCCGCGAGTGGGACTGGCGGGTCAAGCGCGGGGAGTCGCTGCGCAACCTGGAGGCCTTCGCCGCCTTCGCCGACCCCGCCCGGCGGCCCCGGGACCCGCAGGGGTGAGCACCACCGAACGCCCGGCGCCGGCGACCGACCAACTGCCGCCGGGCTACGAGCGCCGCTGGTGGGTGCTCGGCACGATGATCGTCTGCCTGCTCATGGTGATCATGGGCAACACGATCCTGAACGTCGCGCTGCCCACCCTGCAGCGGGAGCTGGACGCCACCCAGGGCGAGCTGCAGTGGGCGATCGACTCCTACATCCTCGTGTTCGCCGGGCTGCTGTTCAGCTGGGGCGTCATCGGCGACCGGATCGGCCGGCGCAAGGTGCTGCTGGCCGGGCTGACGATCTTCGCGCTCGGGTCGGTGCTGGCCGCCTTCAGCGACTCGGCGCTCCAGCTGATCGGCTGGCGGGCGCTGATGGGCGTCGGCGGCGCGGCGATCCAGCCGGCCACCCTGGCCGTGATCACCAACGTCTTCCCCTCCGGTGAGCGGGGCCGGGCGATCGGCCTGTGGGCCGGTGCCTCCGGGCTCGCCGTCGCCGGCGGGCCGCTGGCCGGTGGCCTGGTGCTGGAGCACTTCTGGTGGGGTGCGGTCTTCCTGCTCGGCGTCCCGGTCGCGGCGGTCGGCGCGGTCGGCGTCCTGACCGTCGTCCCCGAGTCCAAGGACCCCGACCCGGGCCGGCTCGACGTCCCCGGCGTGCTGCTGTCCATCGCCGCACTGGTCGGGGTGGTCTACGGGATCATCCGCGGCGGCAGCGAGGGCTGGAGCGAGCTGCAGACCTGGGGGCCGCTGGCCGCCGGCGTCGTCCTGCTGGTCGTCTTCATCTGGTGGCAGCGGCGCACGGCGCACCCGGCGCTGGACGTCTCGCTGTTCCGCAACCCCGCCTTCTCCGCGGCGGCCGGCGCCCTCGCGCTCAACTTCTTCGCCCTGCAGGGGGCGACGTTCTACCTCGTCTACTACCTGCAGGGCGTGCGCGGCTACTCGCCGCTGGAGAGCGGGGCCTCGCTGGTGCCGGTCGCCCTGGGCATCGCGCTGACCGCGCCGCGCACCTCGCGGCTGGCCGAACGGTTCGGGGCGAAGGCGGTCTGCGCCACCGGCTTCACGCTGATCGCGCTCTCCTTCGCCGGCATCCAGCTGCTGGACGCCGATGCGCCGGTCTGGCTGGTGCTCGCCGACCTCGCGCTGCAGGGCATCGGCATGGGGGCGGTGATGGCCCCGGCCACCGAGTCGATCATGTCCGTCGTCCCTCGGGAGAAGGCGGGTGCCGGGGCGGCCGTGAACAACGCGGTGCGCCAGGTCGGCGGCGCGCTCGGCGTGGCGATCCTCGGCTCGGTGCTGGCCACCTCCTACGCCAACCGGCTCGGGGACGACGTCCTGGCGCTGCCCGCCGGGGCGCGGGACCAGGCGGGGGAGTCGATCGTGGCGACGCTCGCTGCGGTGGAGGACGCCGAGGCGACCGGCGGGGAGACCGCAGCAGCGGCCGCGGCCGTCGTCGACCCGGCCCGGGAGGCGTTCGTGGGTGCCATGCACCTGACCGCCGTCGGCACCGCGGCGGCCGCGGTGATCGCCGCGGTCGTCGTCCTGCTCTGGCTCCCCGGCCGTCGCCCGGCCGGCTGAGCCCTTCCTCCTCGCGCGACCGGGTGTCACCCGCCCGAGCCCTGACGGCTGCCCCGACCCGACACGCTCCGTCGAGGAGTGACCCGTCCCACGTCTGCTCGGGTGACCCTCGACCGGACTGAGCGGTATCCGTTGACCACGGAGCGTGTTGACCGTCATGGTCAGGGTGAACGGCTGCGATCCCCGCGCCGACTGCGAGGAGCTGCCCGTGTTCGACGCTGCCCGGTCCGTCCCCACCCGCCGCGACCCCTTCGCCCCGCTGCTGGAGAGCACCCGCGCGGAGATGATGCGGCGGCACGTGCGGGAGGGGATGGCCACGCACTCGGTGCCCACCGCCGGGGCGCCCCAGCCGCTCACGGTGTTCGACGACGGCCGCACCCGGATCAACCTGGGCACGAACAACTACCTCGGCCTGGCCGGCGACCCGCAGGTGGTCGAGGCAGCGGTTGCCGCCCTGCGGCAGTACGGCACCAGTTCGGCCGGCAGCCGCATCCTCAACGGCACCACCCGCCTGCACCTGACCCTGGAGCGGGAGCTCGCCGAGCACCACGGCACCGAGGACGCGGTGCTGACCTCCGCCGGGGTCAACGCCAACGTCGCCGTCCTCTCCACCATCGGCGCGCCCGGTGACGTGCTGCTCGTCGACGCCCACGCCCACGCCAGCCTGCACGCCGCGGCGGCGGCCAGCCGGGGCACCGTGCTCCGCTTCACCCACAACTCGGTGGCCTCGCTCGAGCGGCGGCTGGGGCGCCTGGACCCCGAGGCCGGGGCGGTCGTGGTCGTCGACGGCGTCTACTCGATGAGCGGGGAGTCGGCGCCGCTGGCGGCGATCGCCGGCCTCTGCGGCCGGTTCTCCGCCCGGCTGGTGGTCGACGAGGCGCACGGGCTCGGGGTGCTGGGGGCCAACGGCCGGGGCGCCGCCGAGGCGGCCGGGGTCCTGGACCGGGTCGACGCGGTCACCGTGGCGTTCAGCAAGTCGCTGGCCAGCGTCGGCGGTGCGGTGCTCACCTCGCGTGCGGTCGCCGACGGCATCCGCGCCTCGGCGATGCCCTACATCTTCAGCGCCGCGAACGCCCCGGCAGAGGTCGCCGCCGCGCTCGCCGCACTCCGGGTGCTGCGCCGGGAGCCGGAGCGGATGCAGCGCCTGCGGGACAACGGGGACCTGCTGCGCCGGGTGCTCACCGAGTGCGGTGCACCGCCGCTGCCCGGCAAGGGCGCCGTCATCGCCGTCCGCACCGGCGAGGACGAGGCCACCCGGAGCGCATGGGCCGCCGCCCACGAGGCCGGGGTCTACACCAACGCGGTCAGCTACCCGGCCGTCCCGCGCGGACACGGCGTGCTGCGCCTGGCGGTCATGGCCACGCACACCGAGGAGCAGCTGCGCCGGGCCGGGGAGCTGGTGGCCGCCGCCGTCCGCGGGGTGCGCTCCCCGGAGCTGGCCGGTGCGACGGCCGGGAGCGCGATGGCCGGCAGCGCGATGGCCTGAGGGCCGCCTGCCGTGCACCCCGGCAGGGGTGGTCGGGCAGGATGGCCGCGTGAGCGACACGACGAGCACCGGGACCCTCATCCTGCTCCGCCACGGCGAGAGCGAGTGGAACAAGGCCAACCTGTTCACCGGCTGGGTGGACGTCGAGCTGTCGGAGAAGGGGCGTGCCGAGGCCGCCCGCGGCGGGCACCTGCTCGCCGAGCAGGGGCTGCTCCCCGACGTCCTGCACACCTCGCTGCTCAAGCGGGCCATCACCACCGCAGAGCTGGCGCTGGCCGCCGCGGACCGGCAGTGGATCCCGGTCCGCCGCTCCTGGCGGCTCAACGAGCGGCACTACGGGGCCCTGCAGGGCAAGGACAAGGCCGCCACGCTCGCCGAGTACGGCGAGGAGCAGTTCATGACCTGGCGGCGCAGCTACGCCACCCCGCCGCCGCCGATCGAGGCCGGCAGCGAGTACAGCCAGGACGGCGACCCCCGCTACCGGTTCCTCCCCTCGGAGGCCCGCCCGGCCACCGAGTGCCTGGCAGACGTCGTCGTCCGGATGCTGCCGTACTGGTACGACTCCATCGTGCCGGACCTGCGCAGCGGCCAGACCGTCCTGGTGGCCGCGCACGGCAACAGCCTGCGCGCCCTGGTGAAGCACCTGGACGACATGGGTGAGGACGAGGTCGTCGGCCTGAACATCCCCACCGGCGTCCCGCTGCGCTACGACCTCGACGCCGACCTGCGGCCGATCACGCCCGGCGGCCAGTACCTCGACCCCGACGCAGCCGCGGCCGCGATCGAGGCGGTCAAGAACCAGGGCAAGTAGAAGGACCCCTCTGCCCCACCCCTCGCGAGCTCGGGGCGGGACCCAGCAGAGGGGCCGACCTGTCGGGTGCAGAAAGGGGCCCGGGCGCGCATCGCGCGCCCGGGCCCCGTCGTCGTGCGGGTGGGGTCAGTGCGGGTCGGCGACGGCCAGCGCCGGCTTCTCGCCGGTGACCAGGAAGACCACCCGTCGGGCGACGCTGACCGCGTGGTCGGCGAAGCGCTCGTAGTAGCGGCCCAGCAGGGTGACGTCGATGGCCGACTCCATGCCGTGCCCCCAGGTCGGGGCGAGGAGCTCACGGAACAGCTGCTTGTGCAGCTGGTCCATCAGGTCGTCCTCGGCCTCGAGCTCGATGGCCGCCGCGACGTCCCGCTTGGCGATGACCGTGCCCGCCTTGGTCACCAGGCTCTCCGCGATGTGCCCGGCCTCCAGGAAGACCGGCCGGACCTCCTGCGGCACCGCGTGCTCCGGGAAGCGCATCCGGGCCACCTTGGCGATGTGCTCGGCGAGGTCGCCCATCCGCTCCAGGTCGCCGACGATCCGCATGGCGGTGGTGATGGTGCGCAGGTCGGTGGCGACCGGCTGCTGGCGGGCCAACAGGGTGAAGCAGCGTTCCTCGATGCTCTCCCGGACGGCGTCGATGCGCTCGTCGCCGGCGATCACCAGGTCGGCGAGGGCGACATCGGCGTCCAGCAGAGCGGTCGTGGCCGTGCTCATCGCCGAGCCGACCGAGTTCGCCATCTCCACCAGGCAGGCGTTGATGTCGTCCAGTTCCTCGCGGTAGCTCTCTCGCAACACGGTTCCTCCTCGTCCCGTCGCCGCGCGCAGGCGGCACCCGGGGGACGGCGACCCGGGACGACGCGGTCCCCCCCGCGTGTGCGCCGTCGGCGGGTTCGTCGGTCGCGACACGTGTGTGATCGAGGGTAGAGACCCGTTTCCGGGCCTGAGGAGGCCGCCAGGTGAACGGCCAGGGGCCCGACGGTGAACTCCTCCGACCCGACCGGGTGATCGACACCGAGGATGCTGGTCCGCGCCCCGGTCCTGTCTAGCATCGGCCATGTGGACCCGGTCGTCGCCCTGCTGGTGGGCCTGGTGCTCGGCCTGCTGCTGGCGGCGTCGGCAGCACTGGTCGTGCGGTCCTCGCGCGCCCGGCGGCAGGCCCAGGCGGACCAGCAGGCCGGTGCGGCCGATCGCGCCGAGCGCCGCACGGACTCCGACGCCGCGATGAGCCGCCGGCTGGTCGACCTGATGGACCCCGCCGTCGTCCTGCTCGGCCCCGACGAGGCGGTGCTGCTGGCCAACGCCTCCGCCCGGGCGCTGGGCGTCCTGCGCGGCAACCGGCTGCTCGTCCCCGGGCTGGTCGAGGTGGCCCGCGAGGTGCAGGTCACCGGGAGCCAGCGAGCCGACGTCGCCCTGCCCAGCGACCTGGTGGGAGCAGGGCCGCGGATGGTGGCCGTGCACGGCATCCGGCTCGGGACCGGCCCCGCCACCTCCGCAGGGCCGGTCGCGCTGGTGCTGCAGGACGTCACCGAGGCCCGGCGGGTGGAGGCGGTCCGCAAGGACTTCGTGGCCAACGTGGGGCACGAGCTGAAGACCCCGGTCGGCGCGCTCGCGCTGCTGGCCGAGGCGGTGCAGGACGCGGCCGACGACCCGGAGACGGTCCAGCGGTTCGCCGCGCGAATGAGCCACGAGGCCGACCGGCTGTCCCGGCTGGTCCGCGAGCTGATCGACCTCTCCCGCCTGCAGGGGGCCGAACCGCTGCCCGAGCTGGTGCCCGTCGCGGTGGGCACGGTCGTCTCCGAGGCCGTGGACCGCACCCGGGCCGCCGCCGCGGCGAAGGACATCCAGCTGGCCGTCGCCGCCCAACCCGGCCTCGTGGTCCGCGGGGTCGAGGCCCAGCTGGCCACCGCGCTGACCAACCTGCTCGCCAACGCCGTCGCCTACAGCCCCGGCGGCACCACGATCGCGGTCGGCGCGCGCGCCCGGTCCGGCTTCGCCGAGGTCGCGGTGACCGACTCGGGCATCGGCATCCCCCGCTCGGACCGGTCGCGGGTGTTCGAGCGCTTCTACCGGGTCGACCAGTCCCGGGCCAGCGCCACCGGCGGCACCGGGCTCGGGCTGGCGATCGTCAAGCACGTGGCCACCAACCACGGTGGCTCGGTGACGGTCTGGAGCGAGGAGGGGCTCGGCTCGACCTTCACCCTGCGCATCCCCCTCGCGGCAGACGTCGACGGGGCGATGGACGACGACGGTGCGCCCGAACGGCCACCGGTACCACCACTGCGCAGCCGCCAGACATCCGATCAGGGCTCCTCAGGGGCCGACGAGGGACCCTCCGGGGTCCTGCAGAAGGGACGGTCATGACCCGAGTGCTCGTGGTGGAGGACGAGGAGTCCTTCTCCGACGCGCTGTCCTACATGTTGCGGCGGGAGGGCTACGACACCGTCGTCGCCTCCACCGGGACGGACGCGCTCGTCGAGTTCGACCGGGCCGGGGCCGACATCGTGCTGCTCGACCTGATGCTGCCCGGCCTGTCGGGCACCGAGGTCTGCCGATCGCTGCGCGCCAAGAGCTCCGTGCCGATCATCATGCTGACCGCCAAGGACGCCGAGATCGACAAGGTCGTCGGGCTCGAGCTGGGGGCCGACGACTACGTCACCAAGCCGTACTCCGCCCGGGAGCTGGTCGCCCGGATGCGGGCCGTGCTGCGCCGCGGCACCGAGGCGGAGCCGACTGCCGAGGGCGCCCTCGTCGCCGGACCGGTTCGGCTGGACGTCGACCGGCACGTCGTCGCGGTCGACGGCCAGACGGTGTCGCTGCCGCTCAAGGAGTTCGACCTGCTGGAGCTGCTGCTCCGCAACGCCGGCCGGGTGCTCACCCGTGGCCAGCTGATCGACCGGGTCTGGGGCGCCGACTACGTCGGGGACACCAAGACCCTCGACGTCCACGTCAAGCGGCTGCGCGCCAAGCTGGAGCCCGACCCGGCCAACCCGCGCTACCTGGTCACCGTCCGGGGGCTGGGGTACAAGTTCGAGGCCTAGCTGATTGCGATCCTCCGGATCGCACCGCGGCCAGGTGCCGGGTCACCTTGTGCTGAGCCGTTCTCGTCACGCCGGAGGTGGACCCTGCGGGCCCGCCGTCCGGCGTGACCGCCTCCGGCGTCTCGGACCCCGCGGCCAGGTGCGGGCTTGCCCTGCGGTGAGCCGTTTCCCGTGACGTCGGAGGTGGACCCTGCGGGCCCGCCGTCCGACGTCACCGCCTCCGGCGTGACCACTGGTGGCAGTGGTCGGCGGCCTGCTTGTTACTGGCCGCGGCCGGTCTCTTCTTGGAGTTCGTCGATCTTCTTCGAGGCGTCGCCCTTGCTGATGTCGTCGGGGACGTCCTCGCCGGCCTCGCGGGCCAGGGTGTTCAGGTAGCTCTTCTGCGCGCCGGTGGCCGGCTCTCCGCCGGTCACCCAGTCGTCGGGGTCCTTCTCGGTGCTCTGCGGGCTGTCCGGGCCGGTGCTGTTCGCTTCGCTCATGTGTTCGAAGCTACGCGGGCTGTCGGAGCCGTGCAGCTCGAGCGGCGGCGGCCGTCGTCGCCTGGACGGCGGCCTGCTGGGCGGCCCGGGTGGCGATTTCGGAGCGGCGCTCCTCCCACCGCCGTCCGGTCCGGAACACGTGGGTGCCGCCGCAGGACGGGCACTCGACCGCGACGGCGATGTGGGTGGGGTGGTTGGCGACCGATCGGATCCGCCGGTCGGCGACCAGCTCGTCGGTCCGGGTGACGGGGCAGGTGATCAGCAACATGCGGTGAGCGTCTCGCTCGCGCCGCCGGGCGACGAGTGGCAGGACTGACCGAGGCCGCATGTTTTCTGCCATGCTGTGCCCATGAGCACATCGGACCGCCCGCTGGTCGTCAGCCTCGTGGTCACCGACGGCATGGCGGGCAGCTTCGGGATCGGCGTGGTCACCGAGGTGTTCGGCTACGACCGCCGTGCGATGGGTCTGCCGCAGTTCGACTTCGCGCTCGTCTCGCAGCGACCGGGCCTGCTCCGCACCGACGCCGGGCTGGCGATCCTCGTCGAGCACGGCCTGGACCGGCTGACGGTCTCCGACATCGTGCTCATCACGGCCTGGGGGCAGTTCGACCGCGAGCCGCCGACGGAGCTGCTCGACGGCCTGCGCGCGGCGCACGCCCGCGGGGCGACGGTCGTCAGTCACTGCACCGGGGCGTTCGTGCTGGCCTGGGCCGGGCTGCTCGACGGCGAGCGGGCGTCCACGCACTGGCAGTACGCCGGCGAGCTGGCCGCCCGGTTCCCGCAGGTGCAGGTCGACCCCACCGTCCTGTACGTCGACAACGGCCAGGTGATCACCGGGGCCGGCACGGCCAGCGGCATCGACGCGCTGCTGCACCTGGTCCGCCGCGAGTGGGGCGCCGCGGCCGCGAACGCGCTCGCCCGGGAGATGGTCGTGCCCCCGCACCGGGACGGTGGGCAGGCGCAGTACATCGACACCCCGGTCGCCCGCTGTGAGGATGACCTGCTGGGCGTCGTCCTGGAGTGGGCCCGGGCGCACCTGGCGGAGGAGATCAGCGTCGAGCTGCTCGCCCGCCGGGCGTTGATGAGCCCCCGCAGCTTCGCCCGCCGGTTCAAGGCCACCACCGGGACGACGCCGCACGCCTGGCTGCTCGGTCAGCGGCTGGCCGCGGCGGAGGCGCTGCTGGAGGGCAGTGACGCCCCGGTCGAGGAGATCGCCCGGCTGGTCGGCTTCGGCACCGCGGCCGGGCTGCGGGAGCAGTTCACCCGGCGCCGCGGGGTCTCCCCGCGGGCCTACCGGCAGACCTTCCGGGCCGGCGTCCGACCGGGTGGCTCAGTCGGGACGGCGCCGGTGGAGCTCCACCGGCACTGGCCGGGGGCTGGCGGGGTGGGGAGCGATGAGGCCGGCGTCCAGGCGGGCCTCGGTCAGCCGGCGTAGCTCGGCGTAGGCGGCCGGTCCGAGCAGCGCGACGAGCTCGGGGCCGTACGTCTCCACCAGCGGCTCGGCGGCGACGTGCGCCGTCGGCGAGCCCGTGCACCACCAGTGCAGGTCGTGCCCGCCGGGACCCCAGCCACGCCGGTCGAACTCGCCGATCGTGGAGACGAGCACCCGGCTGTCGTCGGGCCGGTCGACCCACTCCTGCTCCCGGCGCACGGGCAGCTGCCAGCAGACGTCGGGCTTGGTCTCCAGGGGGTGCCGGCCCTGGCGCAACGCCATGGCGTGCAGCGCGCACCCGGCCCCGGCGGGGTGCCCCGGCCGGTTGAGGAAGACGCAGGCGCCGTCCACCACCCGGGTGCGCAGCGCCTGCTCGGCGTCCTCGCCCGGTGCCGGCTCGGTCAGGGTGTCCGGTTCGGTCCAGTCGTCCCGGCCCGGGGTCGTGCCCGGATGCCGCTGCCAGTCCGCGGGCGTCAGCTCGCCGACCGACTCCTCGATCCGGGTGAGGTCGTCGGTGTCGGTGAAGAAGGCGCCGTGGTTGCAGCAGCCGTCCTCGGCGCGGCCGGCCACCACACCGGCGCAGCCGCGCCCGAAGACGCAGGTCCAGGCGCTGGTGAGCCAGGTGAGGTCGGCCCGCACGAGGTGCTCGGGATCAGCCGGGTCCAGGAACTCGATCCACTCGCGGGGGAAGTCCAGCCCGACCTCGGGAGGGCTGTCGGCGGCTGTGCTCGGGTCCACCGGCGCAGCCTAGTGAAAGGACCCCCTCCCCCTCACGACTCGCCCGCTCGCCGCGAGCCTCCGGAGGGGGCCAGGCAGACTCTCGGGCATGCGACTCGGGGTGCTGGACGTCGGCTCGAACACCGTGCACCTGCTGGTGGTGGACGCGCACCGGGGTGCCCACCCCACGCCGATGCACGACGACCGCTCCGTGCTCCGGCTCGCCGAGCACGTCGGCGCCGACGGCAAGCTGTCCAAGGCGGGGGAGAAGGGCTTGCTGCACGCGGTGCAGAAGGCGAAGCAGCAGGCGGCCCAGCAGCGCTGTGACGAGCTGCTGGCCTTCGTCACCTCGGCCATCCGGGACGCGGAGAACGGGGCTGCGGTGCTCCGCCGGGTCCGCGAGCAGACCGGTGTCGACCTGCAGGTGCTCTCCGGCGAGGACGAGGCCCGGCTGACCTTCCTCGCCGTGCGGCGGTGGTTCGGCTGGAGCGCCGGCCGGCTGCTGGTGCTCGACATCGGCGGCGGCTCGCTCGAACTGGCCACCGGTGTCGACGAGGACCCCGACGTCGCGCTGTCGGTCCCGCTGGGCGCCGGCCGGATGACCCGCCGGTTCCTGCCCGACGCCGAGACCGGTGGCCGGCCCGACCTGTCCGCGCTCGCCGAGCTCGCCGACCACGCCACCGACGTGCTGGCCCCGGTCGGCCGGAAGCTGCGCGACGCCGGCACACCGGACCTGGTGGCCGCCACGTCCAAGACCTTCCGGACGCTGGCCCGGCTGGCCGGCGCAGCCCCGTCGGCCGCCGGGCTGCGCGCCCCCCGCGAGCTGACCGCCACCGGGCTGTCCCAGGTGCTCGGCTTCGTCTCCCGGATCGAGTGCGCGGCGCTGGCCGAGCTGCAGGGGGTGTCCGCAGCGCGGGCGCACCAGGTCCCGGCCGGTGCCGTCGTGGCGCAGGCCGCGATGCGGTCGGTGGACGTACCGTTCGTGCGGATCTGCCCGTGGGCGCTGCGTGAGGGCGTCATCCTGCGGCGCCTGGACCAGCTGGAAGGAGCGTGATGACGCAGCCCAACCCGTCGGGGGAGTACAGCGTCCGCTCGCTCGCCGAGATCCTGCGCGAGCACGGTCTGGAGAGCGAGCTCGGCACCCGCCCCGGCCGCCGACGCCAGCCCAACGGCGACGTCGAGTCCACCGGCCGTTCGGCACGGGTGGACACCGGCTCGGGGTCGTCGCGGGCGGAGGCGCCGGTGCGCTCGCCCGCGGCGACGCCGAACGGCCGCTCCGCCACCCCGCCCCGCTCCCCGGCACGGGCCCCGGAGCGTGCGCCGTCGGTCCCGGTCTGGACTCCGGCTCCCGAGCCGAAGGCGCGGCCGGCAGCCGGGCTGCTGAGCCCGCAGACACCGCCGGCCGCCCCGGCGTCGGCCCGGCCGGCGGCCGGTCGCGCGGACGAGGCGCCCCCGGCGGTGCGCACCGGTCGGCGGAAGTCCGATGCCGCCCCGACCGGCCCCGGCGCCGAGCCGCTGTTCGGTACCGGACCCTCCACCGCCGCCATCCCGGCAGCAGCCCCGACCACCTCGTCGGACCCGACCTCCACGCACCGCAGGTCCGCGCCGACGGGCTCCACGGGGGCGACGGCCAGGGCCGCCACCGGCGCGGGCCGGCGCGGTGCCGACCACCCGGTCACCGGCCCGATCCCGGTCGTCTCCGCGGCGCAGGCCGAGGCAGCCAAGGCCGACGAGGAGCCGCTGACCGGCCGGGAGAGCGTGCTGGCCTGGGCGCGGTTCGCCGGCGAGATGGTGGTCGCGCTGGCCGCCGGCATCGGCGTCTACTTCGCCTTCACCGTGCTGTGGGAGCTGCTGCCCTACGTCGCCCTGGTCGCGGCCCCGGTGACGGTGACCGGTCTGGTCGCCGGGGTGGCCGCGTACCGGCAGCGCCGGGGTCAGGGCGCGCTGCCGGTCCGGTTGCTGGCGGTGCTGCTGCTGGCCGGGACGGTGCTGGTGATCGCGCCGGCCGCGGGCCTGCTCGCCGACAGCTGACCTGCTCGGTCAGCCCGCGGCGGCGATCTGCTCGACGAGGGTGCGTCCGAACGCCGGCAGGTCGTCGGGCTTGCGGCTGGTGGTCAGGTTGCCGTCGACGACGACCTCCTCGTCGACCCACTCGGCGCCCGCGTTGCGCAGGTCGGTCTGCAGCGAGGGCCACGAGGTCATCCGGCGGCCACGGACGACGTCGGCCTCGGCGAGCACCCAGGGCGCGTGACAGATGGCGGCCACCGGCTTGCCGGCGTCGAAGAAGGCCTTCACGAACCGGACGGCCCCCCGGTCGGCGCGCACGAAGTCGCCGTTGATCACCCCGCCGGGCAGCACGAGCGCGTCGTAGCTGTCGGGGTCGGCGTCGGACACCGCGACGTCGACGTCCTTGGCGTCGCCCTTGTCGATGTGCTGGTAGGCGGTGATGGTGCCGGCCTCGAGCCCGACGAGCTCCGGCCGGGCGCCGGCGTCCACCAGCGCCTGCCAGGGCTGGTCCAGCTCCGCCTGCTCGACGCCGTCGGTGGCGAGGACGGCCACCCGCTTGCCGTTCAGTTCCCCGGACATGGCGGGCGGCTACCCCGGCTCCTCCGGGCGCACACGCCCGGGCACTACGGTCGCGGACATGATCGATGCAGGGCACACGGGTCCCGACGCACGGCTGGCCGTCATCGGCGGCGGCAAGATCGGTGAGGCGCTGCTCGCCGGCCTGGTCCGCCAGGCAGGGGACGGGCGGGAGTTCCTGGTCGTCGAGCGCAGCCCGGAGCGGGCGGCCGAGCTGACGGCTCGGTACGGCGTCGGCACCACCGACCTCGCCGGGGCGGCCGCCCGGGCGAGGGTGCTGCTGCTGGCCGTCAAGCCGCAGGACATCGACACGCTGCTGGCGGCGCTGGGCCCGCACGTCGCCCCGGAGCACCTGGTGGTCTCGGTGGCGGCGGGGGTGCCCACCAGCCGGGTCGAGGCGGCGCTGCCGGCCGGCACCCCGGTGGTGCGGGTCATGCCCAACACCCCGGCGCTGGTCGATGCCGGGATGAGCGTGCTCTCGGCCGGGGCGCACGCGACCGAGGCACACCTGGACGAGGCGGAGGCGCTGCTGCTGCCGGTGGGGCAGGTGCGCCGGGTCCCGGAGAGCCAGCAGGACGCGGTGACCGCGCTCTCGGGCAGCGGCCCGGCGTACTTCTTCTTCCTGGTCGAGGCCATGATCGACGCGGGCATCCTGCTCGGTCTGCCGCGCACGGTCGCCGCCGACCTGATCGTGCAGACCGCCTACGGCGCGGCGGTCATGCTGCGCGACTCCGGCGAGCACCCGGTCCAGCTGCGGGAGGCGGTCACCAGCCCCGGCGGGACGACGATCGCCGCCATCCGGGAGCTGGAGCGGCACGGCGTGCGGGCAGCGCTGATCGCCGCGATCGAGGCGGCGCACCAGCGTTCGGTGGAGCTCGGCCGCACCTCCTGACCCTCTGACGCCGGGCTGAATCACACGCATGTGGTTTTCCACAGAAATCTGTGGAGAACGGCCCCTGCGGAGCTTGTCGACTTGGGGACAACACGCCGTGACGGGTGTGTCACGCGGTGTTTCTGTCCACTTGTGCCCAGGACGGACCGGTCCGCCTGTTCGTTTCACCCATCGCTTCTGTCACTCCGGTCCCCTTACGCTCTGTTCCAGCACATGAGCGTTCTGTTCGCCGGTGGGGAAGCCGGTGGCCGCACATGGAGCTGAGAACCGGAGATGATCCACGTGACCATGCCCCAGCGCGCCGCCGTCCAGACCGTCCGTCCGGGTGTCCCGATGCCCCGCCAGATGGGCCGGCCCATCTCGGCCGCCTCGATGGCCCGCCCGGTCCCCGCCGCCCACCCGGCCTCGATGCCGCTCGGCCGCCCGGCCGCCGTGCCGACGCCCCGCGCCGCCGTCTCGTTCCTGACCGTCGCCGAGGTCGCCGCCCTCATGCGCGTCTCCAAGATGACCGTCTACCGGCTCGTCCACGGCGGGGAGCTCGCCGCCGTCCGCGTCGGCCGCTCCTTCCGGGTGCCCGAGCGCGCCGTGCACGAGTACCTGCGCGACGCCTACACCGACATCGCCTGATTGAAGGACCACCTCGCCCCCCACCGCTCGCAAGCTCGCGGCGGGGCCCTGCGAGGCGGCCGTTCCAGCACGTCACCTCTGCTCGTGGGGGAGCCTGCGACGGCTCTCCAGCACCTCGCCGGGCGGGCGTTCCCGCTCGGGGGCAGCCGCCGGGTAGTCTCGGGTGCTGAGCGGTGCCGTCCCCCTGGGGCGGGCCGCGCACGAGCTGATCACCTCGCCCGGCGCCCGGACCACGGATCCGCGTGACCACCCCGGTCACCACCCCCGGCCGCCGAGCGAAGACGACGTCGGGAGCGGGACATGGGTTCTGTCATCAAGAAGCGCCGCAAGCGGATGGCGAAGAAGAAGCACCGCAAGCTGCTCAAGAAGACCCGCGTGCAGCGGCGCAACAAGAAGTGAGCTGACGCTCGTGCCGCCCGCGGTCGTCCTCGTCACCGGCGTCAGCCGGTGGCTGGGCGGCGCGCTGGCGGCCGAGCTCGCCGCTGACCCGGCGATCACCCGGG
>NZ_JAAKGN010000077.1:0-20935 GCF_011039295.1 Modestobacter sp. KNN46-3
TCCAACGGCGCGGCCGGGTCGAGCCCGAGCAACCGGGTCCAGGTCAGGTAGAGCCCGCCGGAGGGCACCGCGGCGTGCAAGTAGAACAGCCCGTCCGTGACGAAGCAGCCGACCTCGCTGTCCGCCGGGAGGAGTACATCCGCGCCCTGGGCTGACGCCGCTCGACCGCGGCGAGCGATCAGCGGAGTTCGACGACCTCGCGGAACGGCGCGAGCCGCGCGTCGTCGGGGTCCAGCTCGGTGATCAGCAGGTCGACCTGCGCCAGCTCCAGGGAGCGCACGGAGCTGCGCAGGTGGAGCTTCGTGCTGTCCGCGAGGAGCACGACGTGTGCCGACACCGCCGCCATCGCCTGCTTGACCTCGACCTCCTCGGCGGTGGGTTCGGTGCACCCCAGCGCTGGGTGGACGCCGGTCGCGGAGAGGAAGCAGCGCGCGAGGCTGAAGCCGTGCAACGCCCGCAGCGCCAGTGGCCCGACCAGGCTCCCGGTCCGGCGGTCCCGTTCGCCGCCGGTGAGGTAGACGCGAGCCCCGGGCCGCTCCTGCAGCAGTCCGAAGGCCTCCAGCCCGTAGGTGACCACGATCAGGTCATCGGGCATCACCTGGCCGACGAGCTCCAGGGCGGTCGTGGAGGCGTCGATGCCGACGGCCGCACCACGCGGCACCAACTGCTGGGCCTTCTCCGCGATGCGCCGCTTGGCCGGCCGGGCGAGCGCCTGCCGGCGCTCGATCCCGGTCGGGCCGGCGAACACCGCCCCGCCCCGGACCAGCCGGGCGACGCCGTCCTGCTGGAGGCTGCGCAGGTCCCGCCGGATCGTCATCGGGTGCACCACCCACTCGGTGGCCGCCTCCTCGATCCGGACCGCGCCGGTCTCCCGCAACTGCTCGGTCAGGCCGCGGCGCCGTCGCTCGACGTCGAACGTGCTGCCGACCGCCATCAGACCTCCTCATCTGGTCTCACACGATCTCACAGCAAGGCCCCCACAGCATCGAGCCCTAGGACCGGTCGATGTTGCATGGTGTTACGTTCGCTGAGACGGGCGTCACGCCGAAGTGCCGCCGGGGAGGGAGCTGCCGTGTTCGAGGACCTCGACGGTCGGGTCGCTGTGGTCACCGGAGGTGCCCGGGGCCTCGGCTACACGATGGCGCGTGCGCTGGCCCGCTGCGGAGTGCGCCCGGCCCTGCTCGACGTCCTGCCGGAGGTCGGACAGAGCGCGGCGGCGCTGGAGGCCGAGACCGGCAGCCCGTGCATCGGCCTCACCGCCGACGTGACCGACGAGCGGAGCGTCACCGCGGCCTTCGCCGAGGTGTCGCGGACGCTGGGCACCCCGACGATCGGGGTGAACGCGGCCGGCGTCACGGTGTGGGAGGACAGCATCGACGCGCCGCTCGCCTCCTGGCAGCGGGTGATCGACATCAACCTCACCGGCACGTTCCTGTGCTGCCAGGCGCTCGCCCGGGCCGCCCGGTCGGCCGACCGGGCGGCCGCGATCGTCAACGTGTCGTCGATGTCCGCCTCGATCGTCAACGTCCCGCAGCACCAGGCGTCGTACCACGCGTCCAAGGCGGGGGTCGACATGCTGACGAAGACGCTGGCCGTGGAGTGGGCGCCGCTCGGCATCCGGGTCAACGCGATCGCGCCCGGCTACATGCGCTCGGACATGACCCGGCAGTTCATGGACGCCAATCCCGACCTGGCCCGCCGCTGGACCGCGATGATCCCGGCCGGGCGGATGGGTGAGCCCGCCGACCTCGAGGCGATCGTCGTCCTCCTGTGCTCCGACCGGTCGTCGTACCTGGTCGGGCAGAGCATCGTCATCGACGGCGCCTACACCGCCGTCTGAGCACCCGGCGACCTTCGTGCGCAGCTGCGCCACCATCGAACTACGGGCGGACGGGTGCCGGTGGCCGAGCTGCGCGACGGCCGGACGGGCCTGCGGGAGGCACACCGCTCCCCCGGTCCTCGGGCTGCTCGCCGGCCGGCGGCGGCTGGCTGGCGGGCGTCCCAGCGTGCCTGACCTTCCCCACGACCGACGGAGAGAGCCATGACCAGCGCAGCACCCGAGACGAGGGAGGGCGGCCGGGTCGCCCTGGTGACGGGCGCCAGCTCGGGCATCGGCCTGGCCGTCGCCCGTGCGCTGTCCGAGGACGGCGTGCACGTCGTGCTGACCGCCCGGTCGGCCGACCGGCTCGCGGCGGCCGCCCGCGCGCTGCCGGGTACCAGCACGGTCCTCCCGGCGGACGTCAGCGCCGCCGGTACCGGTACGCGACTGGTGGACGCGACCCTGGCGGAGCTCGGGCGGCTCGACGTGCTGGTGGCGAACGCCGGGGTCTACGTGCAGGGCGACGTCTGGGAGAACGACCCCGCCGAGATCGCCCAGCTGATCAACACCAACGTCACCGGGGTGATGGGCGTCGTCTCCGCCGCCCTGCCGGCCATGATCGAACGCGGGTGCGGGGACGTCATGGTGACCAGCTCGGTGTCCGGACACCAGGCCATCCCCTGGGAGCCGGTCTACTCGGCGTCGAAGCACGCGCTCCAGTCGTTCGTGCACGGCGTCCGGCAGCAGTTGATCGGCACCGGCGTCCGGATCATGTCGGTCGCCCCCGGGGTGGTGCTCAACGACCTGTGGGCGGTGGCCGACGAGGACCAGGTCTCCGACGGGGTGGCTGCCGGCACTGGGATGCGGTCCGAGGACGTCGCCGACGCCGTCTGCTTCATGCTCACCCGGCCGCGGCACGTCACGGTGCGCGACCTGGTGCTGCTCCCGACGAACCAGCCGATCTGACCGGCCGGGCGGCGCGGCTGCCGCCCTCGACGCTCCCCCGGGGCCGCGCTCTCCGTCAGGCCGGGCGCGCGGTCCTGGCCAGGTGCAGCCAGGTGTCGACGACGGTGTCCGGGTTCAGCGACATCGACTCGATCCCCTGGGCCACTAGCCACTCGGCCAGGTCGGGGTGGTCGCTGGGGCCCTGGCCGCAGATGCCGACGTACTTGCCGCGCTCCAGACACGCCTTGATCGCCATCTCCAGCACGGCGAGGACGGCGGGGTTGCGCTCGTCGAAGCTGCCGGCCACCAGGCTGGAGTCGCGGTCGAGGCCGAGCACCAGCTGGGTCATGTCGTTGGAGCCGATGGAGAACCCGTCGACGTGGTCGAGGAACTCGTGAGCCAGCAGCGCGTTGGACGGCAGCTCGCACATCATCACCACCGACAGGTCGTTCTCCCCGCGGCGCAGCCCGTGCTCGCCGAGCAGCCGCACCACGCCCTCGATCTCCGCCACGGTCCGGACGAACGGGATCATGATCTTGACGTTGGTCAGCCCCATCTCGTCGCGGACGTACCGCAGCGCCTCGCACTCCATCGCGAAGCAGTCGGCGAAGTCGGCCGACAGGTACCGCGACGCCCCGCGGTAGCCGAGCATCGGGTTCTCCTCGTGCGGCTCGTAGGCCTCGCCGCCGAGCAGGTTGGCGTACTCGTTGGACTTGAAGTCGCTCATCCGCACGATCACCGGCTCGGGCGCGAACGCCGCGGCGATCATCGAGACGCCCTCGGCCACCCGCTGCACGAAGAAGTCCCGCGCCGAGGGGTAGGCGACGATCCGCTCCTCGATCTCCGCCTTGAGCGGCGCGTCCAGGGTGTCCAGCTCCAGCAGGGCGCGCGGGTGGATCCCGATCTGCCGGTTGATGATGAACTCCAGCCGGGCCAGCCCGACCCCGGCGTGCGGCAGCCGGGAGAAGGCGAAGGCCTGCTCCGGCGTCCCCACGTTCATCATGATCTTGGTGGGGATCTCCGGCATGGCGTCCAGCTCGGTCTCGGCGACCTCGAAGCCGACCTCACCGGCGTAGACCAGGCCGGTGTCGCCCTCGGCGCAGGAGACGGTGACCGGGTCGCCGTCGGACAGGGCCCGGGTGGCCGTCCCGGTGCCGACGACGGCGGGGATGCCGAGCTCGCGGGCGATGATCGCCGCGTGGCAGGTGCGGCCGCCGCGGTTGGTCACGATCGCCGAGGCCCGCTTCATGATTGGTTCCCAGTCCGGGTCGGTCATGTCGGCGACCAGCACGTCGCCGGGGGTGAAGGAGTCCATCTCGTCGATGTCGGTGAGCACCCGGACGGCACCCGCGCCGATCTTCTGCCCGATCGCCCGCCCCTCGACCACGACGTCCCCGGTGCCGGTGAGCCGGTAGCGCTCGGAGGTGGTCCCGGCGCGGGACTGCACCGTCTCCGGGCGCGCCTGCAGGATCATCAGCTCCCCGGTGCGGCCGTCCTTGCCCCACTCGATGTCCATCGGCCGGCCGTAGTGCTCCTCGATCTTGAGCGCCTGGCGGGCCAGCTCGAGGACCTCGTCGTCGGTGAGGGACAGCTTCCGGCGGTCGGCGGGGTCGACGTCGACGAACTCCGTCGTCCGGCCGACCTCGGCGTGCGCGGTGTAGACCATCTTGGTGGCCTTCTCCCCCACGCCGCGCTTCAGCACGGCCGGGCGGCCGGCGCGCAGGGCGGGCTTGTAGACGTAGAACTCGTCGGGGTTGACCGCACCCTGCACCACGCCCTCCCCCAGCCCGTAGGCCGAGGTGACGAAGACGGCGTCCCGGAAACCGGACTCGGTGTCCATGGTGAACAGCACGCCCGACGCCCCGACGTCCGAGCGGACCATCCGCTGCACGCCCGCCGACAGCGAGACCGACTCGTGGTCGAAGCCGTGGTGCACCCGGTAGGCGATGGCCCGGTCGTTGTAGAGCGAGGCGTAGACCTCGCGGACCGCCTGCAGGACGGCGTCGATGCCGCGCACGTTGAGGAAGGTCTCCTGCTGGCCGGCGAAGGAGGCGTCGGGCAGGTCCTCGGCCGTGGCGCTGGACCGGACCGCGAAGGAGGCCTCCGCGTCGTCCCCGGCGAGCCGTTCGTACGCGGCCCGGATGTCGGCCTCCAGCGCCGGCGGGAACGGCTGCTCGACCACCGCCCGGCGGATCTCCGTGCCGGCGGCGGACAGCGCCCGGACGTCGTCGGTGTCCAGCGTGCGCAGCCGGTCGGCGATCCGGGCGGCCAGCCCGGTGTCGCCGAGGAAGCGCTGGTAGGCCGCGGCCGTGGTGGCGAAGCCGTCCGGGACGCTGACCCCGGCGTCGGCGAGGTGGGAGATCATCTCGCCGAGCGAGGCGTTCTTCCCGCCCACGACCTCCAGGTCGCCGAGCCCGAGCTCGGCGAACCAGCGGACGTTGTCGCCGTCGTCCGGGGTCCTGCCGGCCGGGGCCTCGGGTGCGGTGTCGGTGCTCATGGTCGGGGGGTCCTTCCTCGCCGGAGGTCATGGCCGGATGGCGGGCGCTGGCCGGAGCTGCGCCGTTGCCGGGCCAGGGTCTGGATCACCACGGCGGCGATCTCCTCGACGGAGGCCGCCGAGGTGTCGACCGTGGGCAGGGAGTGCGTCTCGTACATCGCCGTCGCCCGGCGCAGCTCGTACCGGCACTGGTCCTCGGATGCGTACCGCGAGTCCGGCCGCCGCTCCTGCCGGACCCGGCTGAGCCGGGAGACCGTGGTGGTCAGCCCGAAGCACCGCTCGCGGAGGTCCTTCACCGGGCGGGGCAGGTCGGTGGTCTCCAGGTCCTCGTCGACCAGCGGGTAGTTGGCCACGAAGAGGCCGTGCTGCAGCGCGAGGTACATCGCGGTCGGCGTCTTGCCGCACCGGGACGGCGCCAGCAGGACGACGTCGGCCCGGTCCAGCCCGCGCGGGCTCAGGCCGTCGTCGTGCTCGATGGCGAACTCGATGGCCGCCATCCGGCTGTTGTAGCGGCGGACGTCGCCGACCCCGTGCAGCCGCCGGGCCTCCCGCAGTCCGCGGGTGCCCAGCTGCTCCTCGACCCGGTCCATGTGGATGCCGAAGAAGTCGATGATCGGGGCCTTGGTCCGCAGCAGCTCCTCGCGCACCTCGTCGACGGCGGCGGTGGTGAACACCAGCGGGGTGACCGGCCCCTCCATCGCCTCGTCCAGCTGGGCGACCACCTCGCGGGCCTCCTCGACCGAGGAGATGAACGGGATGAGGGTGCGCTCGAAGTGCACGTCGGGGAACTGGATGAGCAGCGCGTTGCCCATCGTCTCCGCGCTGATCCCGGTGCTGTCGGACAGGAAGAACACCGGGACGACGGCGTCCGCGTCACGGTCGTCGGTCACCGGGCGCCCCAGTGGCGGTTCCCGGCGCAGTGCCCCGGCAGGTCAGGCGTCATGCAGCACCTCTGGTCTTCCGCGTCGTTGCAGAGAAGAGCGAGCTCGGGGTGAGCATCCCCCGTCGGCGGCCTCCCGCGCACCTGCGCGGTCGCTCCACGGTCCCCGCAGACCAGGACCGGGCCTCAGCCCGCCGGGTCGATGCGCCTGATGTCGGTCCAGCCGATGAAGCCCCGCTCCTCCAGGAGCCGGAACAGGCGCGGGGCGCACGGGAAGGCCTCGACGAACGCCGCATCGAGGAGCGCGATCAGGTCGGCGCTGATCGGCTCCTCCTCCACCACCCCCGCGGACCGGGCTGCCGCCGCCTCGAGGAAGGCGACCACCCGGTCCGCGAGCGCCGGCAGCCGCGGGTCGTCCGCCGCGCAGTCGGCCAGGTCGCCGATGTCGAGGTAGAGCCGGCGCAGCGGTTCGTCCTCGATCTGCGCGTGCTTGATCGCCATGAACGCCGACACCTGGTCCGGCATCTGCGCGGCGAGCAGGATCCAGCTGTCCCGCTCGATCTCGATCACCCGCTCCGGGAACCCGTACTCGTGCATCCGGTCGAGGTAGGCGACCGCCTCGGGCGGCAACGCCAGGCTGTCGCCGGCGACGAGCTGGGAGATCCGCTCCCGATGACGCTGGCGGTCGCGGATCTCGGCTCGCAGCCGGCGGTCGATCTCCGCGACCGCCACGGCGAAGCCCTCGTCACCTGCGGCCAGCAGCTCGCGCACCCGGGACAGCGGCACGCCGGCCTCGGCCAGGATCCGGATCCTGATCAGCTCCACGACGGCCGCGGCGTCGTAGCGCCGGTAGCCGGAGTGGTCGCGCTCGGGCTCGGGCAGCAGTCCCTTGGCGTGGTAGTGCCGGACGGCGCGGACCGTCACGCCGGCGTAGGACGCGAGCTGGCCGATGGTCAGCATGGCGCTGGCGCCTCCTCTCCCCCGTCGTCCCGGTCAGCCGGTCTTCCGGCGGTAGGTGCTCATCGCCAGCGCGTACGCGACGAGCAGCAGGCCGCCGCACCAGGCGACGGCCAGCCAACCGTCGTCCCCGACCGGCCGCTCCGCGAACAGACTGCGGATGGTGCCCACGATCGGGGTGACGGGCTGGTTCTCGGCGAACCAGCGCACCGGGCCCGGCATGCCGTCGGTCGGGACGAACGCCGAGCTGATGAACGGCAGGAAGACGAGGGGGTAGGAGAACCCGCTGACCCCGTCGACCGACCTCGCGGTCAGCCCGGGGACCACGGCCAGCCAGGTCAGCGCGAGGGTGAACAGCACCAGGATCCCGAGGACGGCGAGCCAGGCGAGCACGCCCGCGCCGGTCCGGAACCCCATCGCCACGGCGACCAGGACGACGAGCGCGAGCGCGAGCAGGTTGGCGACGACCGAGGTGAGCACGTGCGCCCACAGCACCGCCGACCGGGCGATCGGCATCGACCGGAACCGCTCGAAGAGACCTCCGGAGACGTCGGTGAAGAGCCGGAAGGCGGTGTAGGCGATCCCGGAGGCGACGGTGATGAGCAGGACCCCGGGCAGCAGGTAGTCGACGTACCGGCCCCCGCCCACGTCGATGGCGGACCCGAAGACGTAGACGAACAGCAGCAGCATGGCGACCGGCGTGACGGCCGTGGTGATGATCGTGTCCGGGCTGCGCAGGACGTGGCGCAGCGACCGCTTCGACAGGGTCGCGGTGTCCCGGAGGACGGCGGCGGTCATCGGTCGGCCTCCTGCTCGCTGGAGCCGTCGTGGCCGACGATCGCCAGGAAGACGTCCTCGAGGGTCGGCTGCTTCTCCACGTACTCGACCTCGGCCGGCGGCAACAGCTGCTGGAGCTCGGCGAGGGTGCCCTCGGCGATGATCCGCCCCTCGTGCAGGATCGCGATCCGGTCGGCGAGGTGCTCGGCCTCGTCCAGGTACTGGGTGGTGAGCAGCACCGTCGTGCCCTGACCGACGAGCTCGCGGACCGTCGCCCAGACCTCGATCCGCGACTGCGGGTCCAGCCCCGTCGTCGGTTCGTCGAGGAAGAGCACGGGCGGGTCGCCGATCAGGCTCATCGCGATGTCGAGGCGGCGCCGCATCCCGCCCGACCAGGTCGCCACCCGGCGTCCGGCCGCGTCGGCCAGCTCGAAGCGGGCGAGCAGCTCGTCGGCGATGCCGCCGGCGTCGTCGAGGTGGCGCAGCTCCGCGACGAGCACCAGGTTCTCCCGCCCGGTGAGCACCTCGTCGACGGCGGCGAACTGTCCGGTGAGGCTGATCGACGCGCGGACCGCGCCGGGCGCGGTCGCGACGTCGTGCCCGTGGACGGTCGCCGTGCCGCCGTCGGCCCGGAGCAGCGTGGACAGGATCTTCACCGTGGTGGTCTTGCCGGAGCCGTTGGCGCCCAGCAGGGCGAGGACGGTGCCCGGGGCGACGCTCAGGTCGACGCCGGAGAGCACCGCGTGGTCGCCGTAGGACTTGGTGAGCCCGGTGAGCTCGATGGCTGGTGTGGTGGTCATGGCGGGAGCGTCCAGCCCTGACCCTGCGTCAAGGTCAAGCCCTGCTCCGCACGTCACGGCCGGGCACCTCGCCAGCGCAGCACCTCCAGCGCCGCGGCGACGGCGTTCTCCGCCAGGGGCCGCGGCAGCAGGTCCTCGGCCCGGGCCAGCCGGCGGAGCACGGTGTTCCGGTGGGTGTACAGCCGCGCCGCCGTCCGCGAGGCGTTGCCGAGCTCGCGGACGTAGACCAGCACCGTCTCGCAGGTGACCGCATCGGCACCGAGGAGGCCGCCGAGGGTGTCGGCCAGGAACTCCTCCACCCGGGCGGGGTCCCTGGTGAGCAACGCGACCAGCTGCACGTCCTCGTAGCGGGCGACCTGCTGCGGCGAGGTCAGCCGGTCGAGCATCTGCTGGGTGGTCACCGCGTCCAGGTGGCTGCGCCGGAACCCCTCGACGTCGACCCCCGGGCGCCCCACGGCCACCCGGACGTCCGGGGCGTCGGCCAGCCCGGCGGCCACCGACTCCGCCTCGGGCGCCCGGCCGACCGGCAGCCACACCCACAGCGCGGCCGCTCCGGCCACCACGGTCAGCCGCCCCGCGGCACCAGCGGCCCGCATCGCCGCCTCGGCCGCCGCCTCCAGCTGGACCGAGCCGGCAGTACCGGCATCGCTCCACGCGATGACGGCGGTGTGCGGCCCGGTGAGCCCGTAGCCCAGCTGCGCCTCGGCCCGGGCCCGGGCGAGCGGCGCCCCCTCCAGCAGCAGCGACACCGTGGCCCGGCGCTCGGCATGCGCACCGCGGGTCAGCTCGGCGCGCTCGGCGGCCATCCGGGCGGACACCGCGGTCACCGTGTCGTCGATGAACGTGCTGATGGACCGCGCCGACACGTCCAGCAGCTCACGCAGCTCGGCGGTGTCCGAGGTGAGCTGGAAGCAGATGTCCATCCACCGGCGCCAGGCGACCGCCTGCGCGGTGCGGTAGGCGTCCAGGCCCCGGTGGTCCAGCCCGCGCCGGACCAGGTCCCGGGCACCCTCCAGCACCTCGGGCCCCAGGTCGACCGGCACCCGCTCCCCGGGGCGCTGCACGTTGGCCGCGGCCCAGCGCAGCAGGTTGGCGCGGTTGGCCCGCCGGGCCCCCTCGGCGAGCACCGGGTCCTCGGCGACCGGGCGCATGCCGGACCCGCTCAACGCCGCGGTGTGCAGCTCGGCGACCCACTCGGCCCGGGGATCGAGGGCGAGCTCCGCGCCGCGCCGGAAGAGCTCCCGGACAGCCGACGACGGGGCGGGCCACTCAGGGGTCACCGGTTCATCGTGCACCACTGCGTGCCGACCGTGGTGCTGATCGTGCTGGCAGAACGTCCTCCGGTCACAGAAGGTCGAGACAGCGCCGTCCCCTGCCGAGCTGGAGAGAGCATGAGCACCCCGACCCCCGTCGAGCACCTCGACGTCCTGATCGTGGGTGCCGGCCTCTCCGGCATCGGCGCCGCGTACTACCTGCAGCGCGACCACCCGCAGCGCAGCTTCGCGCTGCTGGAGGCGCGCGACGCGACCGGCGGCACCTGGGACCTGTTCCGGTACCCGGGCATCCGGTCGGACTCCGACCTGCACACCTTCGGCTACGAGTTCGCGCCGTGGCGCGACCCGCAGTCCATCGCCGGCGCCGACCGGATCCTCGACTACCTGCGCGGCACCGCGGCCGAGCACGGCATCGACGGCCACGTGCGCTTCCACTCCCGGGTGGTCGCCGCGTCGTGGTCGTCGGAGCAGGCGCGGTGGACCGTCGAGGTGGAGCGCACCGACACCGGCGAGCGGACCGCGCTCACCTGCGGCTGGCTGTTCGTCGCCGGCGGCTACTACCGCTACGACGAGGGCTTCACCCCGCACTTCGAGGGGCGCGAGCGGTTCGCCGGCCAGCTCGTGCACCCGCAGCACTGGCCCGCGGACCTGGACACCGCGGGCAAGCGCGTCGTCGTCATCGGCAGCGGGGCCACCGCGGTCACCCTCGTCCCGGCGCTGGCCGAGACGGCCGCGTCCGTCACCATGCTGCAGCGCACGCCCAGCTACGTCATGCCGGTCCCGGCCGAGGACAAGCTGGCCAACCGGCTGCGCCGGGTGCTGGGCGAGGAGCGCGCCCACCCGCTGATCCGCCGCAAGAACATCGCCAAGGGCCGGCTGGTCTGGCAGTTCTGCCAGCGGCACCCGGAGCGGGCCCGGAAGCTCATCCGCTGGGTCAACGCCAAGCAGCTCCCCGAGGGCTATCCGGTCGACGAGCACTTCAACCCGCCGTACGGCCCGTGGGACCAGCGGCTGTGCGCCGTCCCGGACGGCGACCTGTTCCGCGCGATCCGGGAAGACCGGGCCGAGGTCGTCACCGACCGGATCGTCACCTTCACCGAGACCGGGGTGCTGCTGGCGTCGGGCCGGGAGCTGCCGGCCGACGTCATCGTCACCGCCACCGGGCTCAACCTGCAGGCGTTCGGCGGCGTGCAGTTCACCGTCGACGGGAGCGAGGCGCGACTGCCCGAGACCGTCGCCTACAAGGGGATGATGCTCTCCGGCGTGCCCAACCTCGCCTTCGCGGTCGGCTACACGAACAGCTCCTGGACGCTGAAGATCGGGCTGCTCTGCGAGCACTTCACCCGGCTGCTCAGCCACCTGGACGCGCACGGGTACGACAGCGTCCGCCCCGAGCCCCGCGAACCGGACATGCCCACCCGGCCGTTCCTCGACTTCGCCGCCGGCTACGTCCAGCGGGCCGTCCACCAGCTGCCGCGGCAGGGTGACCGGACGCCCTGGCTGACCTCGATGGACTACCGGTCGGACGTCAAGCTGCTCCGGGTCGACAGCGTCGTCGACCCGGAGCTCGTCTTCACCCGCAGCGACGCGGCCGAGCAGGTGGCCGCGTGAGCGCCGCGCACCTGGACCGGTTCGTCGACCTGCCCGCCGGCCCGCGGCTCTGCTACCGCACCGACGGCCCGGACGACGGCGTCCCGCTGCTGCTCGTCGCCGGCCTCGGCCTGGACCTCACCTCCTGGCCGCAGCGGATGGTCGACGGGTTCACCGGCCACGGGTTCCGCGTCGTCCGCCTCGACAACCGCGACATCGGCCGCTCGAGCGTGATCGGCACCCGGTCCCCGGGGCGGCTGCGGCAGCTGCTGGCCCGGCCACGGCCGGACGCCTACGACCTCGCGGACATGGCGGCGGACACCTACGGGCTGCTGGAGCACCTGGCCATCGACCGCGCCCACCTGGTCGGCATGTCGATGGGCGGCATGATCGCCCAGACGCTCGCCGCGCGGCACCCGGACCGGGTCGCCAGCCTGACGTCGATCTTCTCCACCACCGGGAACCGGCGGATCGGGCAGCCCGCCCGGTCCACCCTGGCCCGGCTGGCCCAGGCACCGGCGCGCACGGTCGAGGAGTCGGTCGAGCGCCACCTGTCCCTGCTGCGGCACATCGGCTCCCCGACCGCCCTGCCCGACGACGACCTCGAGCGGGCCTGGGCGCTGGGGCTGTGGGAGCGCGGCGGCGGCGTACGCGCCCGGGCCGGCGTGCCCCGGCAGATCAGCGCCATCCAGGCCTCCGGCGACCGGACCGCGGAGCTGCGGCGGATCACCGCCCCCACCCTCGTGGTCCACGGGTCGGCCGACCGGATGGTGCACCCGAGCGGCGGCCGGGCCACCGCGGCCGCCGTCCCCGGCTCCCGGTTCGTCGAGCTCCCCGACCTGGGCCACCACCTGGCCCCCGGCGTCGTCGACCAGCTCGTCGAGCTCACCACCGACCTCGCCCGCAGCACCGACGCCCCGCTGGCGTCGCTGTCCCCGACAGGAGACCCCCGATGAGCAGCGTGCGAGGCAAGGTCGCCGTCGTCACCGGCGCCGGTTCCGGCATCGGCCGGCAGCTGGCCCTCGAACTGGCCCGGCGCGGTGCCCGGGTGGCGGTGTCCGACGTGGACGAGGCCCGGGCGGCCGAGACCGCGGCCCGCGCGCGGGCGCTGGGCGCCGAGGTGCACAGCGCCGTCCTCGACGTCGCCGACCGCGGCGCGGTGCTGGCGCACGCGGCCACGGTGGCCGACCACTTCGGCGTCGTGCACCAGGTGTACAACAACGCCGGGGTCGCGGGCGGGAGCACGGTGCTGGACAGCGACTGGGCCGACTACGACCGCATCCTGGGCATCAACCTCTTCGGCGTCCTGCACGGCACCAAGGCGTTCCTCCCCCACCTGGTCGCCTCCGGCGACGGGCACGTGGTGAACGTGTCCAGCCTCAACGGGATCATGGGCCAGGCGTCGATCAACGCCTACAGCGCGAGCAAGTTCGCCGTCCGCGGGTTCACCGAGGCCCTGCGCGCGGAGATGCTGCTGGCCGGGCACCCGGTGCAGGTCACCGTCGTCCACCCCGGTGGCGTGCGCACCGACATCTCCCGGGCGGCGCTGGAGCACTCCCGACAGCACGGGCTGGTCACACCGGAGGACGAGGCACGGGCGCGGATGTACGACGAGAAGCTGCTCCGGATGCCCCCCGAGCAGGCGGCCCGGGCCATCGTCGACGGCGTGGAGGCCGGTCGGGCGCGGGTGCTGGTCGGCACCGACGCGAAGGTCGTCGACCTGCTGGTGCGGCTGCTCCCCGCCAGCTACCCGCGGCTGGCGGCCCTGGTCCAGCGGCGGGCACTCCGGACCTGATCGGGCCCCGGTCCCTCATCCGAGCCGGGCGAGGGCGCGACGGTCGGTCGTCCGGGCGGCGTCGTCCTGGCGCACCAACGGTCCGGTCGTGCAGGCGACCAGGGCCAGGAGGGCCAGGCCGGCGACGACCCACCACGGGTTCGCGATCAGCGTCTCCTCCACCCCGGCCAGCGGGTCGGCCAGCCAGCCCAGCCGGTCCAGCGCCCAGGTCGTGGCGGCCACCAGCGCGATGAGCGCGCCGGTGGCGCGGACCACCGGGTACCAGCGGGTGCGGGAGAGCAGGTACAGGGAGGGGAAGACCAGCGCGACGGTGAGCAGCTGGGCCAGCTCCACGCCGACGTTGAACGCCAGCAGCGCGGGCACCGAGGTCACCCCGCCCAGTCCCAGGTCCGTGAGGATGCCGGCGAACGCCAGCCCGTGCACCAGACCGAACCCCCCGGCCACCAGGACCTCGCCGCGGCGGGCCAGCGGGCGCAGCGCGTGCACGGCGGCCACCCCCACCGACACCGCGATCAGCACCTCGACCGGCGCGCTGGGCGCGGTCACCCAGCCCAGCGCCGAGGCCAGCAGGGTCAGCGAGTGCCCGACGGTGAAGGCGGTGACCACGGCCAGCACAGAGCGTGCGGTGGGCCGCATCCCGTCCCGCCGGCGCCAGCGGCCGGCGACGGCGGCCACCGGTGCGACCAGCAGCAGGGTGAGCAGGAACAGCAGGTGGTCGGCGCCCTCGAGCACGTGGTGCAACCCGTACCCGACCATGTCGGTCAGTCCGGTGCCCAGGCGGCCGCCGTCCCCGATGACGAGCGTGTCGTCGGTGGCGGTGAGCACCCCGGCGGTGGAGATCTCCCCGGCGGCGTCGGTGAGCACCACCACCGCCTCGTGGGAGGCGTCGGCGGCGATGACGCCGTCGTAGGCGAGGGTGAACGCCGACGGGTCGGCGCCGCCGGGGTCCAGCACGACGTCGACGCGGTAGGAGTCGATGCCCTCCACCGTCTCGCGCACCACCGAGGACCAGGTCTCGGTCCAGGTGCTGCCGTCGCTGCCGGTGACGGTCAGGTGCTCGGCGAGGTAGCCGGTCACCTCCGCATCGGTCGCCGAGCCGCCGAGCACCGTGTCGAGGGTGTCGGCGGCGACGGAGACGGTCGCCTCGACGGACTCCTCGCCGACCCGCACGGCCAGGGTGCTGCTGGTGAGGCTGTGCGCCTGGGCGGTGCCCGCGGTGAGCAGGGCCAGACCACCGGTCAGCACCCCGGTCAGGGCGGTGACGGCCAGAGCACGGGTGGGACGCGTCGTCATGCTGTCCACCGTGGCCGGGCCGGCTGTGCGGTGACTGAGGACGTCGTGTGCATCCGTCCAGGCAGTGCTCAGGGACCGCACAGGGAGCGCACGGGGCACACAGAGCCTCGGGGGTCAGCGTGGTCGGCACATCCCCGGTCGTCCCACGACGACCCGACCGACAGGACTCCCCCGTGAAGATCCGCAAGGCCGTCGCCGCCCTGACCCTCTCCGTCTCCCTCGCCCTCCCGCTGGCCGCCTGCGGGACCGCCGACGACTCGGCCACCGCCAGCACGTCGACCACCTCCACGGAGTCGACCACCTTCACCGACTCGACGTCCGGGACGACCGGCTTCGGCGGCGGGATGCCGGGCGGCGGCGGCCAGGGCGGCCCCGGCGGGTCCGTCGACGTCTCCGCGGTGACCACGGAGGAGCAGCTCGTCGAGCTCATCCAGGACGCCTACGGCGACCCCGGCCTGGACCTGCACCGCGGACACCAGCCGGTGCAGGACGTCCTCGACGAGGTGCTCGGCATCTCCCACGAGGAACTGCACGTCCGGATGGACGCCGGGCAGGGTCTGGCCGAGGTGGCCGAGGACCTCGGCGTCGACCCGCAGGAGCTCATCGACGGCATGGTCGCGGAGTACGGCGTGGCGATCGACACGCTGCTGGCCGACGGCACGATCACCCGGGAGGAGGCCGACCAGTACCTCGCCGACCTCGAGACGGCCTTCGAGTTCCGGGTCACCTGGGACGGCGAGGAGGCGACGCCGACGTACTCCGGCCTGGACACCTGATCCCGGGACCCCGCCGCCCGACCGGCGTGCAGGGGGCTGAGCGCGGCGGAACGTGCCACGATCCCATCCGTGGAGTCCTCGTCGCTGGACCAGGTGCGTCAGCAGGTCATCGCGTCCTCGGCCGAGGCGGTGGTCGCAGCCAGCGGGCAGCGGGCCCGGGAGATCGCCGAGCTCGGCGCCTTCCTCTCCCTCGCCGACCACCCGGAGCCGGGCGAGGGGCCGCTGGCCGGTGTCCCGCTCGCGGTCAAGGACAACCTGGACACCCGCGACCTGCCCACCACCGGCGGGACGCCGGCTCTCCGGGACTCCCGGCCGGGGCGGGACCACCACGCCGTGGCCCGGCTGCGCGCGGCCGGCGCGACCGTGATCGGCAAGACGAACCTGCACGAGCTCGCCCTCGGCATCACCAGCAACAACGCGGCCTTCGGGCCGGTGCGCAACCCGCACGACCCGACCCGCTCGGCCGGGGGCTCCTCGGGTGGGTCCGCCGTCGCGGTGGCGACCGGGGTCGTGCCCATCGCCCTGGGCACCGACACCGGCGGGTCGCTGCGGGTGCCGGCGGCGCACTGCGGGGTGGTGGGGTGGCGTCCCACCACCGGCCGCTGGGGCACCGGCCGGACCGTCCCGATCTCCCGCACCCGGGACACCGCGGGCGTGCTCGCCACGTCGGTCGCCGACGCGGCGCTCGTCGACGAGATCGTGACCGGCGAGCCCGCCGCGGCGCCGTCCGGCCGCCCGCTGCGGCTGGGGGTCCCCCGCGAAGGGTTCTACGACGACCTCCACCCGGAGGTCGCCCGCTGCACCGAGGAGGCGCTCGACCGCCTGGCCGCCGCCGGCGTCGAGCTGGTCGAGGTCCAGGTCGTCGGGGGGCACACGCTGGACGCGGAGTGCGGCTTCCCGATCGTCTTCTTCGAGGTCGTGCAGGACCTGCCGGCCTACCTGGCGACGCTGCCCGGCCCGGAGAGCGGGCTCACGCTGGCCGACGTGCTGGCGCAGGTGGCGTCGCCGGACGTCCGGGGTGCGCTCGAGGCCGCCCTCAGCGGGGTCGTCACCGAAGAGGTCTACCGGGAGGCGATGGTCACCCGCGACCGGCTCCGCGCCGCCTACGCCGCGGCCCTCCAGCCCGCCGGCGCCCAGCGGCTGGACGCGCTGGTCTACCCCACGGTGCCCCTGCCCGCTCCCCCACTCGGGGACGACGACACGACCGAGCTCAACGGGCGTCAGGTGCCGGTCTTCCTGACCACCATCCGGAACACCGGTCCCGGCTCGACCGCGGGCATGCCGGCCATCTCGCTGCCGGCCGGGACGACGCCCGCCGGCCTGCCGATCGGGATCTCGCTGGAGGCCCTGCCCGGCGAGGACGCCGGCCTGCTGGCGAGCGCCCGGCTCGTCGAGGCCGCCCTGGACCGTGGCCGGGCCACGATCGGCTGACCAGCCGCGTGCTCACCGCTGCGCCGCCGGGCGGAGGACGATCTCGTTGACGTCGACCGCTGCGGGCTGGGCGAGCGCGTAGGAGATGGCGCCGGCCACGGCGTCGGCCGGGATGGCGTTCGCCCGGTAGCTGCGCATCAGCTCCTGGGCCCCGGGGTCGGAGATGGTCCCGGCGAGCTCGGACTCGGTCACCCCCGGGGTGATCGTGGTGACCCGGATGCTCGGGTCGGCCTCCTGACGCAGCCCCTCGGTGATCGCCCAGGCGGCGTACTTCGTGCCGCAGTAGACCGCGGCCGTCGGCGACACCGCGTGCGCGCCGATCGAGGCGAGGGTGACGACGTGACCGCTCCCCTGCCGCTGGAAGTGCGGGAGGACCGCGGCGATGCCGTACAGCAGGCCGCGGACGTTGACGTCGATCATCCGGTCCCACTCGTCGACGAGCAGTGCGTCGAGCCGGGACAACGGCATCAGCCCGGCGTTGGCGACCAGGACGTCGAGCCGGCCGTGCCGGTCGACGATGCCCGCGACGGATGCGGCCGTCGCCGCCCGGTCGGTGACGTCGAGCTCCAGCGGCTCGACCCGGCCGCCGGCCGCGGCGCACTCGGTGGACAGCTGGGTGAGCCGCTCGGTGCGGCGGGCGGCTGCGACGACGAGGTGGCCCTCGGCAGCGAGCCGCCGGGTGGTCGCCGCGCCGATGCCGCTGCTGGCGCCGGTGACGAGCACGACCCGCTCGGTGACCGGGGTGGTGGTGGTCATGGTGTCCCTCCTGCGTCTGGGGTGTGGCTCCACCGTCGTCCGGCGCGATCCGCTCCGGGGTGCCGCCGTCCTCCTGGGTGCACGGCACCCACCCGGGCGCGTTGCGTGGGCCCTACGGTCGAGGGCATGTCAGCAGGCGAACTGGGTGAGTTCCTCCGCGCGCACCGCGCGCTGGTCACGCCCGCGCAGGTGGCCCTCGCGCCGGGGCTGAAGCGTCGGGTGCCGGGGCTGCGGCGCGAGGAGGTGGCGCTGCTGGCGGGGGTGAGCGTCGACTACTACGTCCGACTGGAGCAGGGCCGCGAGCGGCGCCCGTCGGTGCAGGTGCTGGACGCGCTCAGCGGCGTGCTGCTGCTCGACGACGACGCCCGGCTGCACCTCTACCGGCTGGCCGACATCGCACCCCGGCCGGTCACCGCCCCCTCCCCGGAGCGCGTCGACCCCGACCTCGTGCAGCTCATGGACGCCTGGCCGGAGAACCCCGCGTTCGTGCTCGGCCGCACCTACGACGTGCTGGCCCGCAACCGGCTGGGCGCGGTGCTCCTCGCGCCGTTCACCCACTCGGACAACCTGCTGCTCAACGTGTTCCTCGACCCGGCCGCCCGGCGGTTCTACGCCGACTGGTCGCGGGCGGCGGTCAACACCGTCGCCGGCTTCCGGCTGCAGGCCGGGGCGGTGCCCGGTGATCCCCGTGCCCGGCACCTCGTCCGCCACCTGACCGACCAGAGCCCCGAGTTCGCCCGCATCTGGGCCCGGCAGGAGGCGCGGGGGAAGAGCGCGGAGGTCAAGACCTTCCTGCACCCCGAGGTCGGCCGGCTGACCCTGCGGATGCAGACCCTCGACGTCCGCAGCTCCCCGGGGCAGCAGCTCGTCGTCTACCTCGCGGAGCCCGGCTCCACCGACGCGGACGCCGTCCGGCTGCTCGGCACGCTCGCCGCCGACCGGGAGCAGGGAGTGCACGAGCGCTGACCGCCCCCGTAGGTGACCGGGACACTGTCCCCGGCGCGGCGATCGGCACGCTGCTCCGGACGACCGACGAGGGGGTGACGATCACGCGCCGACGGGAGCAGAGCTTCGAGACCGACCGCTGCGCCGTGCTGTACCCGGCGATCGCCGAGGCGGCGCACCGGGTGGGCGCGGTCGCGGTCGGGCTGGTCGACGTGGGCTGTTCGCCCGGACTCGACCTCCACATCGATCGGGTGGGCCTCACCTACGGCAACGGCCAGGTGCTGGGCGACCCGTCGTCCCCTGTGCAGCTGTCGGCGGCCGTCCGAGGGAACGGGCGGCTCCCGACGTGAGCGGTCCCCGACGTCGTCACCCGCATCGGGATCGGTCGCGACCCGGTCGACGTGACCGACGCCGACGACGTCCGCCGGCTGCGCGCCTGCCTGGCGCCGGATGAGGTGGAGCGGGCTGCGCGGCTCGACGTGGAGCTGGCGCTGGCGGCGACGGCCCCACCGCTGCTGCTGCGCGGGGACCCCGTCGAGCTGCTCCCCGAGGCGGTGGCCCGGGTGCCCGCCGACGCCCTGCCGGTGGTCACCACGACGTGGGCGCTGTCGCAGGTGCCGCTGGAGCAGCGCCTGCGCTTCCTGCACCGGCTCGACGACGCGGCGGCCGGACGCCCGGTGGCCTGGGTCTCCGCCGAGGGCGTCGGGGTCGCGCCGGCGGTCCCGACCCTCGGCGACCGCCACGCGTCCGGCCACAGCATCATCGGCCTGGCCCTGGTCGAGCAGTCGACGCTGCGGACCGAGGCCGTCGGCCGCTGCTGGTCCCGCGGCCGCCTGCTGTCCTGGCTCGCGGACCCGTAGCAGCCGGTGGACTGACCGGACTCCCGGTGCTCCCTCAGGTCAGCTGTCCTGCCGGGCGGCAGGTGCGCCCGTCGGGCGGCCCGCACCCAGCCGGGTGCGGGCCGCGCGGGTCGGTCAGGGACGGCCGGGTGCCGCGGGCGTCCTGTCGAACCGGACCCGGTGGGTGAACTCGATCTCCGCCATCGAGCCCCGGGCGCCGGTGGCGACGCCGATGACGCCGGTGGCCCCGTCCGGAGCGAGCCGTGGGACGTCGCCGGTCATCAGGCTGATCCGGACCTGGTGCCCCTCGGCGAAGCGCCAGTGCGCCGGCTGGGTCTCGATGACGAAGGTGGTCTCCTCACCCGGCGTGACGGGGACGCTCTCGTCGTGCCCGAACCGGTGACTGGCCCGCAGCCAGCCGGCGGCGACCTCGGTGACCCGGCCGTCAGGAGCCACGTCCATCACCTTGGCCACCAGGTTGCCGTCGCTGTTGGGCAAGGTCGCCTCCACGGTGACCTCGGCCTGCCCGGCCATGACGGCGTCGTGCGCCAGCGGGCCGGACGTGAAGGTGAGCCGCCCCTCGTCCGCCGCGGCGTTGTCCGCTGCGGGGTCCGTCGGCCGCGGGCAGCCGACCAGGCAGGTGGTGGCCGGGCCGTCGTCCGGGTCGATGGTGAGGTCGAGGGTGCCCGGCTTGCCGGGCCGCCGGTCCAGTCCCTGGTCGGTGCCGAGGGCCAGCTCCTGGCCCTCCCCGTCCGCCGGCCAGTCGGACAGCTCGACCCAGCGGCCCCCGGCGGTGCCCTCGACCTCGTAGCTGGTCACCGGCGCCGCCGGCAGGGGCGCGTCGGGGTCCTCGCCCAGCCAGTGGTCGAACCAGGCGAGGGTCGCGCCGATCGGCAGCGGCTCGGTCTCCTGCTCCCAGGTGTCCGCGTGGGTCCACGGCCCCATGACCAGCCGGACGTCGTCGTTCCCCGCGTCGCGCAGGCCCTCGTAGTTGCCGATCGCCCCGGCGCGGAAGACGTCGAACCACCCACCGGTGAGCAGGACCGGCACCTCGATGTCCTCGTGCGCGTTCGCCACGTTCTGGACGTCCCAGTACTCGTCGTAGGTGGGGTGTGCCCTGAACGCCTCGAGCTGCCGCTGGTCGAAGGCCGGATCCGCCACGTCGGGGCTGCCCACCCAGAGCCAGTCCGCTCCCGCCGGCGCCCCGCCCGGGTAGAAGATCTCGGCGTAGTTCTCCATCGGGGAGACGTTGGGGGCGATCGCGGCGAGGTGCGGCGGTTGCTGTGCCGCGATCTCCAGGGTCGTCTGCCCGCCGTAGCTCGTCCCGGACGCGCCCACCTTGCCCGTGGAGTACGACTGGTCGGCCAGCCACTCCACCGCGTCATGCCCGTCCGGGCCCTGGATCGGCCACCGGGCCTCGAAGCCCGGTGCTGGGGAGATCCCGGTGCCGCGGATGTCGCAGGACATCACGTTGTAGCCGCGCTGGCTGAAGTACGTGGCGAACTCGCCCTCGGCTTCCTCCACGGCCCTGCCGTACGGCGTGTAGCTCCGCAGGATCCCG
>NZ_JAAKGN010000078.1:0-20810 GCF_011039295.1 Modestobacter sp. KNN46-3
CCGCGCGCGCCTCGTGCAGCACGTCCGCCGCCATCTGCACCGTGGTCAGTGGCGTCCGCAGCTCGTGCGAGACGTCGGAGGTGAACCGCTGCTGCAGCTGCGAGAGCCCCTCCAGCTGGGTGATCTGCTTCTGCAGGCTCTCGGCCATCGCGTTGAAGCTGGTGGCCAGCCGCGCGAGGTCGTCCTCCCCGCGCACGGCCAGGCGCTCCTCCAGGTGCCCGGCCGCCAGCCGCTGCGCCCCGCCGGCGGCGCTGCGCACCGGGCCGACGACCAGCCGCGTCACCAGGACGCCGATGCCCACGACGAAGAGCACGAGCGCGGTCCCGCTGATCACCACGGTGCTGCGGATCAGCCCCAGGCTCTCCTGCTCCTGGTCCAGCGGGAAGGCGAAGTAGACCTCCACGCGGTCGCCGCTGCGGGCATCGGTGGGCACGGGCGCCCCGACCACCAGGGTGGGCACGGGCTCACCCTGCCCACCGGGCACCGGGGCGTACTGGTAGGCCGGGGACCCGTCGGCCACCTCGGCGCGCAGGTCAGGAGGGAGGGCCGGGTAGATGTCCAGCCGGCTCCACGCCGGGCGTTCCTGCTCGCCCGAGCCGTAGACCATCACGACCTCGAAGTCGCCGGCCGCACCGCCGCGGGACGTCAGCCCCTCGACCGTCCGGGCCAGCGTGGACCGGACGCTCGCCGAGTCACCGGTGGCGATGCCGCTGACCTCGGTCTGGGCGTACGCCACCCCGTTCAGCACCTGGTCGATGGCGGCGTCGCGCTTGACCCGGAGCAGCTGGTCGCTGATCTGGCTGAACAGCACCAGGCTCACGATCACCACGACGGTGCTGGCGACCAGCATGGTGATCGCGCCGATCCGCAGCTGCAGCGAGGACCGCCAGGCGTGCACCGCACGGCGCAGGGCGTGCCGCCCGACCACCAGTGCGCGCCGCCGTGCCCGGCGCGCCCGGCGGCGCACCCGGGTCGACGGCGGACGACGGGCGGGCCGGGGCCCGGGCGCGCTGACGGCGGCGGCGCCCGGTGCAGCCACGCCGGCCCGGTCGACGGCCGGCTCCCCGGTGGCGGTGCCCACGACCGGCGGGGTGCTCACGACCGGCGGGGTGCCCTGGTCACGGCGGGCCGGCCTTGTAGCCCACGCCGCGGACGGTGAGGACCACCTCGGGCTTCTCCGGGTCGCGCTCCACCTTCGCGCGCAGCCGCTGGACGTGCACGTTCACCAGTCGTGTGTCGGCCGCGTGCCGGTAGCCCCAGACCTGCTCGAGCAGCAGCTCGCGGGTGAAGACCTGACGGGGCTTGCGGGCGAGGGCCACCAGCAGGTCGAACTCCAGCGGGGTCAGCGCGATCGGCTCGTCGTCCCGGATGACCTGGTGGGCCGGGACGTCGATCTGGACGTCGCCGATGGCCAGGGTCTCCGCCTGCCCGCTCTCCCCGCGGCGGAGCTGGGCACGCACCCGGGCGACCAGCTCGACCGGCTTGAACGGCTTGGTCACGTAGTCGTCGGCCCCGGCCTCCAGCCCCTGGACGACGTCGATCGTGTCGCCCTTGGCGGTCAGCATCACGATGGGCACGGTGGACTGGGTGCGGATGTCCGCGCAGATCTGCAGGCCGTTCCGGCCCGGCAGCATCAGGTCCAGCAGCACCAGGTCCGGGCGGACCTGCTGGAAGGTGGCCACGGCTCGTGCCCCGTCGGAGACGAACGCCGGGTCGTAGCCCTCCCGGCGCAGCACGATGCCCAGCATCTCGGCGAGGGCGGCGTCGTCGTCGACGACGAGGACGCGGCCGCGGCTGGTCCCGGCAGTGGGAGCTGAAGGTGGCACGGACCCATTCTGCGTGACGAAGTCCACCCAGCGGTCCGCCCCGCCCGGGAGACTCCCCGGACGGGGCGGAAGGTGGAGCTCAGAGCCGTGCGGTGCGCTCCGGGCGAGGAGGCCGCTCAGTAGCGGTAGTGGTCGCTCTTGTACGGGCCCTCGACCGGGACGCCGAGGTAGTCGGCCTGCACCTTGGTCAGCGTCGTGAGCTTCACCCCGAGGGCGTCCAGGTGCAGCCGGGCGACGTGCTCGTCCAGCTTCTTCGGCAGCACGGTCACGCCGGGGGTCTGGCCCTCGTAGGCGGCCCGGTTGCCCCACAGCTCGATCTGGGCGAGCGTCTGGTTGGAGAAGGACGCGCTCATCACGAAGCTCGGGTGCCCGGTGGCGTTGCCCAGGTTCAGCAGCCGGCCCTCGGAGAGCACGATGATCGTGTGGCCGTCGGCGAACCGCCACTCGTCGACCTGCGGCTTGATCGTCGTCCGCACCACGCCGGGCGTGCGGGCCAGGCCGGCCATGTCGATCTCGTTGTCGAAGTGACCGATGTTGCCGATGATCGCCTGGTGCTTGGTCGAGGCCAGCTGCTCGGCGGAGATGATGTCCTTGTTGCCGGTCGTGGTGATGATGATGTCGGCCTTGCCGATCACCTCGTCGAGCGTGGTCACCTCGTAGCCGTGCATCGCCGCCTGCAGGGCGTTGATCGGGTCGATCTCGGTGACGATGACCCGGGCGCCCTGGCCGCGCAGCGACTCCGCGCAGCCCTTGCCGACGTCGCCGTAGCCGCAGACGACGGCGACCTTGCCGCCGATCATCACGTCGGTGGCGCGGTTCAGGCCGTCGATCAGGGAGTGCCGGCAGCCGTAGAGGTTGTCGAACTTGCTCTTGGTGACCGAGTCGTTGACGTTGATCGCCGGGAAGAGCAGCCGGCCCTCGCGGGCGAGCTCGTACAGCCGCAGCACACCGGTGGTGGTCTCCTCGGTGACGCCCTTGATGGCCGCACCGACCCGGGTCCAGCGCTGGTCGTCCTCGGTCAGGCTGGTGCGCAGCGCGTCGAGGATGACGCCGTACTCCTCGGAGTCGGCGTCAGTGGTGTCCGGGACGACGCCGTCGGCCTCGAAGCGGGTGCCCAGGTGGACCAGCAGGGTCGCGTCGCCGCCGTCGTCCAGCAGCATGTTCGGCCCGATGACCGTGCCGTCGGCGTCGGTGAACTCGAAGAGCCGCTGGGTGCACCACCAGTACTCCGGCAGCGTCTCGCCCTTCCAGGCGAAGACCGGCACGCCGGTCGGCTCCTCGGGGGTGCCGTCGCCGACGACGATCGCGGCGGCCGCGTGGTCCTGGGTGGAGAAGATGTTGCAGCTGACCCAGCGGACGTCGGCGCCGAGGGCGACCAGCGTCTCGATCAGCACGGCGGTCTGGATGGTCATGTGCAGCGAGCCGGCGATCCGGGCCCCGGCCAGCGGCTGGGCGTCCCCGTACTCGGCGCGCAGCGCCATCAGGCCGGGCATCTCGTGCTCGGCGAGGCTGATCTCCTTGCGGCCGAAGCCGTGCAGGGAGAGGTCGGCGACCTTGAAGTCGCCGTCGGTCAGGGTGCGGGTGCCAGTGCTGGCGGTCATGTCGCTCCAGTGTCCGGCCCTGCCCGGGGTGGGCGGGCTCTGTCGGTCGCTGTGGTCCCCGCTCGTGCGGGGCGAGCGAGCATGCCGAGGCTTCGGCGGGGCTCGTGCCGTCGTCCAGGGTACCGCCGCGAGCACGGGCCCGTGCTGGAACGGCCCTCCTGCAGGGTCCCGCCGCGAGCCTGCGAGTGGCGGGGGCCCTTCTTCAGCGCAGCGCGGTGGTAGCGCGGTAGAGCACTGCGGGTCCGCGGGCGGTGACCGCCTGCCCGGCCGGCACGAACACCGACTCCCCCTGCCGCACCGTCAGGTCGCCGTCCGTGCCGGTGAGCACCGCGTCGCCCTCCGCGCACAGGACCACCTGCGGCCCGGCCGTGGTGAGCACCCCCGGGTCGACGTCGACCTGCACCCGGGTCAGGTCGAAGTCCTCGACCGGTGTCGGGTAGCGCAGCCCGCCGGGGCCCAGCACCGGGTGGATCACCGGCACCCTGCCGTCGGTGAAGTCCAGCACCTCGATCAGCGCGGCGAGGTCGACGTGCTTGCTCGTGAGCCCGCCGCGCAGCACGTTGTCCGAGCTCGCCATGACCTCGATCCCGGCCCCGCACAGGTAGGCGTGCAGGTTGCCGGCCGGCAGGAAGACCGCCTCCCCCGGAGCGATCCGGAGGTGGTTGCACATCAGCGAGATGACCACGCCGGGGTCACCGGGGTAGGTGCCGGCGAGCGTCGCGGCCCAGCGATAGGTGTTGATGAACTCGGGGTCGTGCGCGGCGACGAAGGACGCCGCCCGGGCCGCCACGGCGCGGACCAGCGACTCGCGCCGGCGCTTGGAGAGGGCCAGCAACTGGGGGATGGCGGCCCGCAGTCCACCGCGGGCCAGGGCCGCGATGGTCGGCATCAGCTCCGGCAGCTGGAGCTTCGCCAGACAGTGCAGCGACTCCTCCACCGGGCGGAACCCGCACAGCGCCTCGACCGGGGTGATCGCGAGCAGGATCTCCGGCTTGTGGAAGGGGTCCTTGAAGGTGCGCGTCGGGTCGTCGTGCGGGATGCCCGCCGCCTCTTCGGCGGCGAACCCCGTCTCGGCCTGCTGGGTGGTCGGGTGCGCCTGCAGCGACAGCGGCTTGTCCGCCGCCAGCACCTTCATCAGGAACGGCAGCCGGTCACCGAACCGCTCGCGGACCGTCGGGCCCAGCAGTCCTGCGGGGTCGGCAGCGATCGCCTCGGTCAGGGTCCGGCCGTCGGAGAGCACGCTGGGCGCGTCCGGGTGCGCCCCCATCCACAGCTCGGCGTACGGCTGGTCAGTCGGCGAGGGGAGCCCGAGCAGCTGCGGGATGACGGTGCGACTGCCCCACGGGTAGTGCCGCACCGGACTGCTGAGCTGCCACATCGGGGCTGAGGTTACCGGCGGGGACGTCACGGGACAGACGTCGGATCGGCCCGGCCGGTGCTGGAGCCGACGGGGACGGCGCTCACCCGCGCGGGGCAGTCGGGTCGCCGGCCGGTCCACAGACGATCGACCGACGGATCCGGCCGGTCACGGGTGCAGCGCCCGCTCGTGGTCCAGCGCCAGCGCCAGGTACACGGCGCTGAAGTCGGCGACGGCCAGCTGCCGGGCGAGCCGCGCCAGCCGGGGGTGCCGCTCCGGCTCGGCGTGCTCGGCCAGCGCGCTGACCGGGACGTTGTGCGCTGCGGCGACGCGGAGCACCTCGGCCATGGCCTCGCCGGCCGAGCGCGGGTCCCGCTCGCCGCCGTCGTGCTCGCCGGCGTCCGCGTCGCGGATGGTGATCAGCCGGAGCCGGCGGCCGGCGTCGTCGGCCCGGTCCCGGAAGAAGTCGTCCTGGCCCTCCGCGGGGGCCAGCGGCCCGCCGAGGACCGTGCGGGCAGCGACCCGCTGGTCGGGCAACCGGAAACCGGTCACCGGGAGGCCGGCCAGCGTGGCCAGCTGGTCGGCGACGCGGCCGGCGGCGGCCCCGGCCAGCGGCCCCTCGGCGACGATCACCGGCAGCGCGTCCAGCAGCTCCAGCGCCAGCGTCTTCGTCGGGTTCACGAACGACTCACGCGCCGGGCCGCACTCCGCCGCTGCCTCGTCCAGCGCGGCGGCGACCAGTTCGGTGTCGGCGGCGTCCTGCGCGACCAGCCCGAGCTCGGCGGCGAGCAGCAGCATGGGGGTGAGCAGGGACCAGAGCGCGGTGTGCTGCACCCGGGACGCCGGCAGCGGCACGTACGGCGCCCGGGCGCTGGCGCACGCGGCGTGCAGCGGCGCGTCCTCGGCGCCGATGCCGACCAGCACGACACCGCGCCGCGCGGCCTCGTAGGCCGGGGTGACCGCGTACCGACCGGCGCCGGTGCGGGTCGCCACCACCGCGATGTCCGAGGGGCCCATCCAGACCGGGAGGTCCGGGCCCGGGACGACGTCCACGGTCACCGGGCTGGCCGGTCCGAGCAGCGCCCGCAGCACCGACGCCGCGACCGCTCCCTCGCGCCGGCCGACGATCACCAGCCCGCGCGGGCGGCCCCCCGAGGTCGCCCGCTGGAGCCCGGCCTCCTGGGTCAGCTGGGTGGTCTCCCGCACCTGGGCGCCGGCACCGGCCACCGCCGGCAGCAGCCCCCGCGGGTCGCGTGCACGCAACAGGTCGAGGTCGTCGAGGACCTCCTCGGCGAGCTCGGGCGAGGTCATGTGCGGCGCTGCCGGGCCTCGTCGAGCAGCAGCACCGGGATGCCGTCACGCACCGGGAAGGCGCGGGAGCAGGTCGGGCAGACCAGCTCGCTGGCCTCGACGTCGACGGTCAGCGCCGTGTGGTGGGTGTCCGGACAGGCCAGGATCTCCAGGAGGGCCGGTTCGATGCCCAGCGTCTGGTCGGTGGCGCCTGCCGGGGTGTCGTCGCTCATGCCCGCACCATCTCCAGTACCTCGTCGCGCAGTTCGGCCATCCGGGCCGCATCGGCCGCCTCGACGTTGAGGCGCAGCAGCGGTTCGGTGTTGCTGGCCCGCAGGTTGAACCACGAGCCGTCGGGCAGGGAGACGGTGAGCCCGTCGAGGTCGTCGATGGTGACGCCGTCCCGCTCACCGTAGGTCTCCCGGACCGCCGCCACCCGCCCGGCCTGGTCCTCGACGGTGGAGTTGACCTCACCGGAGGCCACGTAGCGCTCGTAGGCGGCGGTGAGCTCCGACAGCGGGCGGGACTGCTCACCGAGCGCGGCCAGCACGTGCATCGCGGCCAGCATGCCGGTGTCGGCCCGCCAGAAGTCGCGGAAGTAGTAGTGCGCCGAGTGCTCGCCGCCGAAGACGGCGTCGGTACGCGCCATCTCCTCCTTGATGAAGGAGTGCCCGACCCGGGTGCGCACCGGCTCCCCGCCGTGCTCGCGCACGATCTCCGGCACCGCTCGCGAGGTGATCAGGTTGTGGATGATCGTCGTCCCGGTGCCCTTGGCGAGCTCACGGACGGCGACCAGCCCGGTGATCGCCGACGGGCTCACCGGCTCGCCGCGCTCATCGACGATGAAGCAGCGGTCGGCGTCCCCGTCGAACGCCAGACCGATGTCGGCCCCGTGCTCCCGGACCCCCGCCTGCAGGTCGACCAGGTTCGCCGGGTCCAGCGGGTTCGCCTCGTGGTTGGGGAAGGAGCCGTCCAGCTCGAAGTACATCGGCACGATCTCCAGCGGGAGACCGGACAGCACCACGGGGACGGTGAAGCCGCCCATCCCGTTGCCGGCGTCGACCACGACCTTCAGCGGCCGGATGCCGGAGAGGTCGACCAGGCCGCGCAGGTAGGTGGCGTACTCGGCGACCAGGTCCCGGGTGCTCACCGAGCCCAGGCGCGCGACGCCCCGCTGGAAGACGGCCGTGCCGTCGACCAGCTGCTCGGCCCACTCCCGGATCTGCACCAGCCCGGAGTCCTGGCCGATCGGCGCCGCGCCGGCCCGACACAGCTTGATGCCGTTGTACTGGGCGGGGTTGTGGCTGGCGGTGAACATCGCGCCCGGCATCCCCAGGGAGCCGGCCGCGAAGTAGAGCAGGTCGGTCGAGCCCAGGCCGGCCTCGACGACGTCGACCCCGCGGGACAGGACCCCCTCCGCGAACGCCCGGGAGAGCGGCACCGAGGAGTCACGCATGTCGTGCGCGGTGACGACGGCGGTCGCGCCGGTCTCGGCGTGCACGAACTCGGCGAAGGCGGCCCCGATCGCGCGGGCCACGCTCTCGTCCCACTGCTCGGGGACCAGGCCCCGGACGTCGTAGGCCTTGATGATCGACGTCAGGTCTGCCACGCGGGTGATCCTATGAGGGAGCCCGTCAGGGGAGGTTGGGGAGGACGCGCAGGTGGCCGCGACGGGTGCCGCTGCCGTCGTCGGCCGGGTTGCGCGGGGGCTCCGGGCGCGCGGCCTCGCGGACCGCGTCGGCGAGCGCGAGCAGGTCGTCGCCGGTCGGGCCGGCGTCATCGGCGTCGATCTCGTGGCGGACGACCTCCCAGCCCCGCGGCACGGTGAGCCGCTCGGCGTGGAACTCGCACAGGTCGTAGCTGTGCGGCTCCGAGTAGGTCGCCAACGGGCCGACGACGGCCGTGGACTCCGCGTACACGTAGGTCAGGGTGGCTGCCGCCGGTTGCGCGCAGCCGCTGCGCGAACAGCGACGTGACTGCCTCACCACCGGTTCCTCACGCCCGGCACACTATCCGCAGCCGGCGCCGTCTGGGGAGGAGGCGCACCGGATCGCGCACGTCCACCCCCTCCCCTCCGTCCAGGCACACCCGACCCAGCCGCCCCTGCCGCACGACCTGGGAGAGAGCATGACGACCGGCCCCGACACGGTGCTGCTGCTCGGCGGGCGCAGCGAGATCGGCCTGGAGCTGGCCGAACGGCTGGTGCGCGACGGCGTCCGGCGAGTGCAGCTCGCCGCCCGACGCAGCGACGAGCTCGACGTCGAGGAGGGGCGGCTGCGGGCGGCCGGCGCGACGTCGGTGCAGCGGCTGGAGTTCGACGCCGACGACCTGGCCGGCCACGAGCAGCTGCTGGCCACCGCCCTGGACCCGGCCGTCGGCGCGGACCCCGCGCACACGGTCGTCGTGCTGGCCTTCGGTGTGCTCGGCGACCAGGCCCGCGCCGAGGTCGACGCGGACCACGCCGTGGCCGTCGTCTCCACCGACTACCTGGCCCAGGTCTCGGTGCTCACCCACCTGGCCCGGCTGATGCGTGCCGCAGGTGGCGGGCGCATCGTCGTCTTCTCTTCGGTCGCCGGGGTCCGGGTGCGCCGGGCCAACTACGTGTACGGCTCGGCGAAGGCGGGGCTCGACGGCTTCGCCAGCGGGCTGACCGACGCCCTGCACGGCACCGGGGTCCGGTTGCTCCTGGTCCGGCCGGGCTTCGTGGTCGGACGCATGACCACCGGCATGTCCCCGGCCCCGCTGTCCAGCACTCCCACCCAGGTCGCCGCAGCCGTGGCCGACGCACTGCGCCGGGACCGGTCCGTGGTCTGGGTACCGGGCACCCTGCGGGTGCTCGCGGCGGTCCTGCGGCTCCTGCCGCGCCCCCTCTGGCGCCGGATGCCTCGGTGATCCGGCGCGGCCGGGGCACCGGCAGGCCGTAGGCTCCTGCCGCGATGGACCGCCTCCCTGCCCGTGCCCGGCGCGACCGTCATGGCCGCGGCCTGCGCGGTCGTCTCGTGCCGCCGACGGTGCCGCTCTCCCGGAGCCGCGCCGAGCAGTTCGACGACCTGGTCCTGGACGCGGTCGAGGACCTGGAGCGCCGCTGGGAGCGTGAGCTCGCCGGCGTCGAGTTCGCCGTCGAGGACGTCCCCTGGGTGGACCACACCAGCCCGGACGACGTGGTGCTGGACGCCGACGTGCTGGAGGACGGCAGCGTCCCGCTGGCCCGGGTGCTGCCCGCGCACCGGGAGGGCGGGCAGGAGCACCCGGCCCGGATCGTGGTCTACCGCCGTCCGCTGGAGATCCGCGCCGCCGACCGTGACGACCTCGCCGACCTGGTGCGGGACGTCGTCGTCGACCAGGTGGCGGTGCTGCTCGGCCGGGATCCCGAGGAGATCGACCCCGCCGGTTGACCGGGTCGCACCCGACCCCTTTGCCATGCTGGGCGCCGAGATGAGCGCAGCGAACCAGCAGTCCGGCCCGCACGGTGCCCGGCGGGCAGCCGTCACCGGGGTCGTCGTCGTCCTGGTCGTCCTCGCCGCCGGCCTGGTGCTGCTCGCCCTCCAGCCCCGGACGACGACGGCCACCGCGACCCTGACCGTGACCCCCCGCACCGAGGCCGGCGCGGACGCCGCCCTGCTGCTGGCCGACCGGTACACCGCGCTCGCCGGGTCGGCCGAGGTGCTGGGCGCAGCTCAGGCGGACGAGCCGGCACTGGCCGAGGTGTCGCTGACCGAGCTCCAGGAGGGCGTCGAGGTCGAGCGGCCGCCCGGCACCGCCACCGTCGTGGTGCAGGTGACGCTGCCCGACCCGGACGCGGCGGTGACCGCCGCCAACGCGGTGGTCGGCCGGCTCGTCGAGGCGGGCGCCGACGAGGAGCTCGTGGCCGTCGACCCCGGGCGGGAGGCCTCGCCCGCCCGCACCACCGGCTCGTCGGCCACGGCCCGGTGGGTGGTCGTCTCGGTGCTGCTGGCCCTCGCCGCCGGGCTGTGCGCCGCCCTGGGCTCGACCCTGCTGACCCGGGGACGGACTGCCGGGCGAGCGACCGGGAGCACGGACGCCGAGGCGCTCGACGACCTGCCCGGCTTCCTGGCGGACCCGCCCGGCTCCCCCGCACCCGTGCCGCCGCGGACCGGCCGGACCGGAGCGACGGCCGCCCCGGTCGGGTCACCCGGCGGCGCCGTCTCCCGCACGACCGGGTCCGCCGTCACCCTGACGGCCGCGCTGCTGCTGGTCCTCGCCGCCGTCGCGGTGGGTGCCCCGATCGGCCGCGCCGGGAGCAACAGCCTGAGCGCCGCCCCGGCGACCGGGATCGCGCCCGCCGCCCCGGCGCCGGACTCCACCGCGCCGGACTCCACCGCGCCCGGCCTGGATCCCGCCGTCCCCAGCGCGCCGGCCGCCGAGACGGGCGCCGGCGCCCTCACGTTCCGATCGGTGCCGCTGGGCACGGACGGGATCGCGGCCACGGCGAGCTTCGGCGGCGTGCTGCTGGAGGAGCGGGCCGTGGGGCTGACCGTCACCTACCCCGACGTCAGCGTCACCACCGACGGCCGACGCGCCCTGGCGCACGTCCGGCTGCCCACCTACAACTGCCTGACCACCGAGCCCCCCGCCGACCCGGTGGCCGCCGGCTGCGTCCGGTCGGTCACCGAGTACGCCGACCTGGCCAGCCCGGAGCTGCAGGTCACCCGGGACGGCGACCGCATCGAGCTGGCCGGCCTCTTCCCCACCTACACGCGCCCGAACGGCAGCGCGCCCAGCTACACCGGGCGGGCGTACCAGCTGGCGGCCTCGATCGCCCCCGACGGCCCGCGCCGGGACGACACCACCCCGGCGACCGGTGTGGTCCGGATCGGGCTGGACAGCGCGGCCACCGCACCCGAGCGTGGGGTCAGCCGGCTGCAGCACCCCGGCTGAGCGCGCCCCGGCGGCCCAGCTGGGTGAGGCCGGCGGCAGCGGTCAACGTGCCCGAGGGCGCACCGAGCTCGCGGCGCAGGCCCCCGATCTCGCTGGTCCCCCACCACGGCCAGCGCTCCTCGCCGTCGGCGCCGCGATCGAGCAGGGTGAGCAGCAGGGCCCGCGGCCCGTCGGCCGCCGGGACGACGGCGACCTCCAGCTCACCGATCGCGGCGTGCAGCCGGGCCGCGGCGCGCACGAACGTCCGCTGGCCGGTCGGGAGCTGCGCCAGCACGGCCGGCAGCCAGCGCTCGACCTCGCCCGGGTCCCGGCTGCGGGAGACGTCGGCGACGGTGTCCAGCTCGTCGACCAGCCGGCGGCTGCGCGTGGTGGCCAGCTGGGAGTCCGGCAGCCCGGCGGCGAGGTGCCGCACCGTCGGGTCGCCGAGCGGCAGCCCGGTCAGCCGGAGGGTCCACGGGCCACGGACCTGGTCCAGCAGCCCGATCACCCCCGCGGCGAGCCGTGCGGCGACGTCGTCGTCCTGCGCGGCCAACCGGGACTGGGGCCGCCCGGGCGGCAGCGGGCCGGGCTCGGCGCCCAGCAGGCCGACCACGGTGCCGACGCCGCGGCGCCGGAACGACAACAGGGCCGCCCCGGCGGGACGACTGTGCGTGTCCCGCTCCACCACCACCGCGTGCGGGCGGACCCGCCCGAAGGGGCGGCCGGCCCGCGCGTTCAGCGCGGCGGTGAGCCACGGCCCACGAGCCGGGAGGGGAACGGCGCGTTCGGCCAGGAGGGGGGCAGCGGCGCGGACCTCGCGGACCACGGCGGCGCGGCCGTCGACGACCCGGGTGTGCACGGGTTCCAGTCGACCACACGGGGCCCGTCGTCGAGAGCTGGGGAGTGGCCGGGCGATCAGCTCGAGAGCGGGCCTCGCCGGTCTGCTCGTCGGCGCGTCGTTGCGCCGACCGTGCGGGAGGAGAGCGGGTGGTGCAGTGGTGCGGGTGGGTCCTTCGTCAGCCGGCCTGGCGGCGAAGGCGACGACGCTCGCGCTCGGAGAGCCCGCCCCAGATGCCGAAGCGCTCGTCCATGGTCAGGGCGTACTCCAGGCACTCGGCCCGGACCTCGCAGCCGGTGCAGATCCGCTTCGCCTCCCGGGTCGAACCGCCCTTCTCCGGGAAGAACGCCTCCGGGTCGGTCTCAGCGCACAGGGCGCGCTCCTGCCAGCTCTGGTCCTCGACGTCCAGGAGGCCGGCGTCGGCCAGGCCCAGCACGTCCCGCCCGTAGGAGGCCGGTGCGGCCCCTGCTGTGGAGCTCTTGTGCTCGCTCAACCACGACACCTCGGCCATCACGTTGCGTCCCCTCTCGCTGCGTCACGACGCCTGCTCCTGGGCGGATCCCAGTCGCCAGCGCCTGATGACGACATCGGAATTACACGCGTGTCGTTGAGTCGAGGTCAAGTCGGGCCGGTGTAACGCGGCGCCACACTGATCACACCGGTCACAACTCGTCCGTGGACCGTCACAGACGACCCCGACACGCCGCCGTCAGGAACACCATCTGCCATCGAGACCGAGCGGTTTCGTGCAGTTCATCCGGGACCGACCCGGGCCCGCCGTAGAGTTCTGCCGATCAGGCACCATGGTCGGGTGCACATCGTCGTACTCGCCGGGGGCGTCGGCGGCGCCCGCTTCCTGCGCGGCGTCCTCGCCGCGGCCCCCGGCGCCGAGGTGATCGCCGTGGTCAACACCGGCGACGACGTGACCCTGCACGGGTTGCGGATCTGCCCCGACCTGGACACCGTCATGTACACGCTCGGTGACGGGATCGACGACGAACGTGGCTGGGGCCGTCGCGGCGAGAGCTGGACGGTGAAGGACGAGCTGGCCGCCTACGGTGCCGAACCGACCTGGTTCGGCCTCGGCGACCGCGACCTCGCGACCCATCTGGTGCGCACCCGGATGCTCGACGCGGGCTACCCGCTCTCCGACGTCACCGCCGCGCTCGCCCAGCGCTGGCAGCCCGGGGTGCGGCTGCTGCCGATGAGCGACCAGCGGGTCGAGACGCACGTCGTGGTGACCGACCCCGACACCGGCCGCCCCCGGGCCATCCACTTCCAGGAGTGGTGGATCCGGCACCGGGCGGCCCTGGACGCCAGCAGCTTCGTCCAGGTCGGGGTGGACGACGCCCGGCCCGGCCCCGGCGTCGTCGAGGCCCTGAGCACCGCCGACGCGGTGCTGTTCGCACCGTCCAACCCGGTCGTCTCGATCGGCACCGTGCTGGGGGTGCCCGGCATCCGCGACGCCGTCCGCGCCGCGTCCGGGCGCGTGGTCGGCATCTCCCCCATCGTCGACGGCGCCGCGCTGCGCGGCATGGCCGACCGCTGCCTGCCCGTGGTCGGCGTCGAGGTCAGCGCGGAGGGCGTCGGCCGGCACTACGGCGCCCGGTCCGCCGACGGCCTCCTGGACGCCTGGCTGGTGCACACCGACGACCCGGCCACCGTGCCCGGGGTCGACGTGCGCGCCGTCCCGTTGCTGATGAGCTCGCCCGAGGCGACCCGGGCGCTGGCCCGGGCCGCACTGGACGCCGCAGGGGTCGCGACCCCGTGACCGGGCCCGGCCTCCCCCCGGGGATCTCCGTGCACCCGGTGCCCGGCCTGCCCGAGTTCGCACCGGGGGACGACCTGGCCGCCGCGATCGCCCGGGCGGCGCCGTGGCTGGCCGACGACGACGTCGTGGTGGTGACCTCCAAGGCCGTCTCCAAGGTGGAGGGCAACCTGGTCCGGGTCGAGCCCGGCACCGACCGGGAGACCGCCCGGCAGCAGGCCGTCGACGCGGAGACCGTCCGGGTCGTCGCCCGCCGCGGGCCGCTGCGGATCGTCGAGACCCGGCACGGCTGGGTGGTCGCCGCAGCGGGGATCGACGCCTCGAACGTCGCCGCCGACGCGCTGGTCCTGCTGCCCGAGGACGCCGACGCCTCCGCCCGGCGGTTGCGCGACCGGCTGCACGAGCTGCTCGGGGTGACCGTGGCCGTCGTCGTCAGCGACACCTTCGGCCGCCCGTGGCGGGACGGCGTCACCGACGTGGCGATCGGTGCGGCCGGGCTGCCCGCACTGGTCGACCACCGGGGTGCGGTCGACCAGCACGGCAACCGGCTCGAGACCACCCAGGTCGCGGTGGTCGACGAGCTGGCCGCGGCGGGCGACCTGGTGAAGGGCAAGCTCGGGGGCATCCCGGTGGCCGTCGTCCGGGGTCTGCGGTTCCGCTCACCGGAGCCCGACACCGGCACCCGTCCGCTGGTCCGGCTGGGTCCCGGTGACCTGTTCCCCACCGGCACCAGGGACCTGGTCGGCAGCCGCCGCACCGCCACCACGCTCGCCCACCGGGACGGCGCCCTGTCCGCGGTCACCGAGGCCTTCCGGACCGCCGTGGCGGCGCTGCCGGAGTTCCCGGTGGTCTTCCGCTACGGCAGCGAGGAGGGCAGCGAGGAGGGCGGCGGCGGGGACGTCGTCGACGTCCACCTGGCCGACCCGATCACCCCGGTCACCTCGCTGTCCCTCGGCGCGGTCGTCGGTGCGGCCCTGGTCCAGCTGCAGGCCGACGGCTGGGCGACCCGGTGGGAGCCGGCCGGCACCTTCGGCGGTGCGTCGCTGGCCGGCCGGCTGTGGCTGGGCGCCGACGCCGGCTGACGCCCGGGCCAGGTCGGGCCGGGCGGGAGCCACTCGGCTAGCGTCGAGCCGTGCAGATCCGCGAGCTCGCCGTCCCTGACAGCTACGTGCTGGACCTCGTCCCGCACGGTGACAGCCGCGGCCGGTTCACCGAGTGGTACCGCGCCGACGTGCTCGCCGCCGAGACCGGGTTCGGGCTCACCCTGGCGCAGGCCAACCACAGCGTCTCCGCCCGCGGCGTGCTCCGGGGCGTCCACTTCGCACTGGTGCCCCCGGGTCAGGCCAAGTACGTCTACTGCCCGGCCGGCAAGGTGCTCGACGTGATCGTCGACATCCGGGCCGACTCGCCCACCTTCGGCGTGCACGACTCGGTGCTGCTGGACAGCGAGCAGCCGCGCGCGGTCTACCTGGCCGAGGGCCTGGGCCACGCGTTCGTGTCGCTGGCCGACCACAGCTCGGTGACCTACCTGGTCTCGAGTGGCTACTCCCCCGGTCGCGAGTTCGGGATCAACCCGATGGACCCGGCGCTCGACCTGCCCTGGCCGACGGACGTCGAGTTCGAGCTGTCCGCCAAGGACACCGCCGCTCCCACGCTGGCCGAGGCGCGCGAGCAGGGCCTGCTGCCGACCATGGCCGAGTGCACGGCGCGGTACGCCGAGCTGCGCGCCCGCTGACCCGCCCCGACCACCGGCTCCCCCGTTGACCACCCGGACGACCCCGACCAGCGCCGGCGCCACCGCCCCCGTGCACGACCCGCGAGCGCGGTTCCGCAACCGGGTCGAGCTGGGCCTCCTCGGTCTCGTGGTGCTCGCCCTGGCCCTCCTGAGCTGGCGGCGACGCTGGACCTCCGATGACGCGTTCATCAACTTCCGCGTCGTGGAGAACCTCCTCGCCGGCAACGGCCCGGTGTACAACGCCGGGGAACGGGTGGAGGTGGCGACGAGCACGCTGTGGCTGGCGGTGATCACCGTCGCCGAGGCCCTGGTGCCAGGGAACGCCGTCGCCTGGATCTCCGTCGTGCTCGGGATCGTCGCCACCCTGACCGGCGTGGTGCTGGCGTCGCTCGGGAGCCAGCGGCTGTACGGCGGCGTCCCACGGTGGCTGGCCGTCCCCTGCGGAGCCGTGGTCGTGGCCGCACTCCCCCCCTTCTGGGACTTCGCCAGCTCCGGCCTGGAGACCGGCTTGTCCTTCTGCTGGCTCGGCGCCTCCTTCGCCGCCCTGGTCCACGTGGCCCGTCGGGAGGTCGTGGGCCAGCGTCGGACGCTGGGCGTGGCCGTCCTGCTGGGGATGGGCCCCCTCGTCCGCCCGGACCTCGCGCTGATCAGCGCGCTGCTCATCCTCTGGCTGCTCAGCGTCCCGGGCAGTTGGCCGGCGCGCGCAGCACGGGTCGCGGCAGCCGGCGGCCTCCCGGTGGCCGTGGAGGTGTTCCGAGCGGGGTACTACGGGCTCCTGGTGCCGAACACGGCCGTGGCGAAGGAGTCCAGCCGGGCGGTGTGGGGCCGCGGTGCCGACTACCTGGCCGACCTGGTCGGCCCGCACCTGCTGTGGCTCCCCCTCGCGCTCGTCCTCGCAGCGCTCGCCCTCCTGGCCCCGCGCGCCGGCTGGCGGCCCCGCGAGTGGTCCCTGGTCGCCGTCGTCCTGGTCGCCGCGCTGCTCCACGCTGCCTACGTGGTGCGCGTGGGCGGGGACTTCATGCACGGTCGACTGCTCCTGCCGAGCCTGTTCCTGGTGCTCTGCCCGGTCATGGTCGTCCCGGTGCCCGCGCTGCGCCTCCGGGGTGTCGCGGTGAGCGCGGTGCTCACGGTGCTGGCCGTGTGGGCTGCAGCGTCCGTGGTGGTGCTCCGTGCGGACTACCCGGAGGGCATGAGCTCGGCAGGCATCACCGACGAACGCCGCTACTGGGCCGAGCTGGCCGGCCGGGAGAACCCGGTGACCCTGGAGGACCACGGCGCGCAGAGCGTCATCCCCTACAGCGATCAGGTGGCTGCGCTGCACGAGCAGGATGCCGACCTGGTCGTCGCACAGCCGCCCGTGGTGACCCCGGACTCCGGGGTGGCACGCATCGCGCCGTCCTCCGGCGGTGTGGTGTTCGGCGTGGGCAACGCGGGCTTCTACGGAGTGGCGCCCGGGCTCGAGGTCCGGGTCGTGGACGGGCTGGGGCTCACCGACCCCATCGGCTCGCACATGGAGGCACCTCCGCCCGGCCGCGCCGGGCACGAGAAGTCGTTCCCCGCGGAGTGGTTCCTGGCGCGGTACGGCGCCCCTGAGCTCGCCGAGGAGGCCACGACGGGTCTGCCCGCTCCCGCCGACGTGGCAGCTGCCCGGGCCACCCTCGACTGCGGCCCGGTGCGTGAGCTGCTCGAGGCCACCAACGCGCCGCTGACCTGGGGACGCTTCTGGGACAACCTCACCGGGGCTCCGTCCCGCACCTCGCTGCGGATCCCGGCCGACCCGGCCGAGGCGCAGGCCCAGTTCTGCTGAGGTCCCTGCTCAGATCGACCGGTACTGGGTGGGCGCCATCCGGGGACCCCGCTTGGGCGGCATGCTGCCGCCGACCTCCAGCAGCCGGACGACGCGCTGCCGGTGCCCGCGCCAGGGCTCCAGCAGCGCGAGCATCCCGTCGTCGTCGGTCTTCCGGCCGGCCAGCGACCAGCCCACCAGGTTCTTCAGGTGGTAGTCACCGACGCTGACCGAGTCCGGGCAGCCGACGGCGCGCTGGGCCACCTCGGCGGCGGTCCACACGCCGATGCCGGGCACCGACTGCAGCCGGCGGCGCAGGTCGGCGCAGTCGTCGTGCACGCCGGCCTCGAGTCGGGAGGCGACCGAGGCGACCGCCCGCAGCGCGCGCCGGCGGGCGCCGTCGAGGCCGCAACCGTGCCACTCCCAGTCGGTGACCGCGAGCACCCGCTCGGCCGAGGGCACCACCCGCATCCCCGCCGGCGCCGGTCCAGGCGCCGGTTCACCGGCCAGCCGCAGCAGCTCTCGCCAGGTGCGGTGCGCCTCGATGCCGGTCACCTTCTGCTCCAGGACGGCCGGCACCAGGGCGTCCCACACCCGCCCGGTGCTGCCCAGCCGCAGCCAGGGTGCCCCATGGTGCAGCCGGGCGACGAGCGGGTGCCGGACCGGGTCGAAACCGTCGGCCCGGTCCTCGGCGCCCAGCCAGCGGGGCACGGCCGGTCCAGCCCAGCCGGCCCCCGGACCCCAGGCCTGCACCCGGATCGCGGCGGAACCCCCGGTCAGCCGCACGGTGGCCGGGCCGTCGGGGGTGGTCGTCGTCCGCCAGACGCCGTCCTCGGCGTAGCGCAGCGTCGGGTCACCGGTACCGCGACGGTCCCGGGACAGCGTCCGGCGGACGTCGAGCGGCCAGTCCGGCGTCCAGACCTGGTCGTGGACCGGTGCGTCCACGATCAGCAGCCGCTCCCCCATGGCGTTCCCCCCAGCCTGCGCTGCCGTCAGCGGGGCGCCATCCGCAGCGCGCCGTCCATCCGGATGACCTCGCCGTTCAGGTAACCGTGCCGGACGACGTCCAGGGCCAGCTCGGCGAAGTCCTCGGGGCGGCCCAGCCGCTTGGGGAAGGGGATGCCGGCGGCGAGCGCCGTCCGGGCCTCCTCGGGCAGGGCGGCGAGCAGGGGCGTGTCGACCAGCCCCGGGGCGATCGTGCAGACCCGCACCCCCACCGAGGAGAGGTCGCGCGCCGCCGGCAGGGTCAGCCCGACGATGCCGCCCTTGGAGGCGGCGTAGGCGATCTGCCCGATCTGGCCGTCGTAGGCGGCGATCGAGGCCGTGTTGACGACCACGCCCCGCTCGCCGTCCTCGTCGGGCTCGGTACGCGCCATCGCAGCAGCCGCCAGGCGCAGCACGTTGAAGGTGCCGATCAGGTTGACGGTCACGGTGCGGCTGAACGGGGCCAGGTCGTGGGGGGAGCCGTCGCGGCCGAGCACCCGCTGCGCCCAGCCGATGCCGGCGCAGTTGACCGCGATCCGCAGCGGGCGGTCCTTGCCCGTCGCGTCCTCGATCGCCGCCTGCACCGACGCCTCGTCGGTGACGTCGGTGCGCACGAAGGTCGTGTGGCCACCCAGCTCGGCAGCCAGCGCCTGCCCGCGCTCCTCCTGCAGGTCCAGGACGGTGACCGCGACACCGGCCGCGGTCAGCGCACGGGTGGTGGCCTCACCGAGGCCGGAGGCCCCTCCGGTGACGACCGCGGCGACGTCGAGGTTCTTCATGCGCCCGAGGTTAACCAGGGTCGCCTGCCCGCGACTGCAGGAGCCGGGTCCACGAGCGTTCGGGAGGTCGGCGCCGTTCAGGCGGTCAGGCGGTCAGGCGCTGGGCTCGTGGCCCTGAGGGCTGTCTCCGGTCGGCGAGTCGCGCCTCCGCCTCGGTCAGGGCGACCGCACGGGCCAGCGTGACCATCCGCGCCTCCTGCTCCCGGAACCGGACGCCGGTACTGCCCACCAGGTAGATGAAGGCCAGCGCCAGTCCGTAGAGCATCAGGTCGGCACCGCGAGTGACACCCACGGCATCTGCCGCCCCCTGGAGGAGGTCGGGGAACAACACCGCGATCGCGCCGGCGACGACGGTCAACCCGGCCATGATCTTCCGCCGGGCCTGACCCCGCAGCGACGACCGCGCCCGCAACGACAGGACGACAGCCGCCACCAGCGCCGGGACGAGGAGCCACTTGATGATCACGTGCGCCGCCCGTGGCTGACCCGGTGGGCGAGGGTGTCGACCAGGATGTTGACGCTGTTGAGCAAGGGCTGGCCCTTCGAGCGCGAGTAGTCCGTGTAGAGGATGTGCACCGGGTACTCGATGATCTTGTTCTGCGGGCGGGTCAGGAAGTACTCGAGCTCCGACGCGTACGCCATGCCGGAGTGGGAGAGCTTGATCTGCGAGGCGATCTCCCGCGTGACGATGCGCAGCCCGTTGTGCGCGTCCGTCAGCCGCGTCCCGGCCCCACGGTTGAGGAGCTTCGTGGCCGTCCGCAGCATGATGCTGCGCAGCCAGCTCATCTCCGTCTTCCCGTCCAGGAAGCGGGAGCCGATGACGACGTCATGGCCTTCACGGATCAGCCGGATCATGCCCAGGAGGTCGTCGAGCTGGTGCTGACCGTCGGCGTCGAAGCAGGCCACGTAGCGGGCCTCCGTGAACCGGACCGCCGCCTCGTAACCGGTCTGGAGGGCGCCACCGGCGCCCAGGTTCACCGGGTGCGTCACGCGCAGCGCCCCGGTCTTGTCGATCTCGTCCGCGGACGCGTCCGTGGACGCGTCGTCGACGGCGATGACGGTGAGCCCGGCGGTGATCAGCTCGGCGATCACCCCGCCGACGACGGGCGCCTCGTTGAAGACGCGGACCACGACCACCGTGTCCGCCCACTCGGCGGAAGCGCCGTGCGGGGCCGCGAACTCCGCGACGGCCTCAGGACGCGCTTGGCTGGGGTTCATCGCCGCCGAATGTAGTACCGGGACGCGTCCGGACCGAAGACCCGCCACAGCACCCGCCTCGTGCACCACACCGTCAACTGAAGCCCCGGCCGCACCGCTCCTCCACCGTGGCCAGCAACTGCTTGACCCGCTCGGCGTCCCCGACCGGGCACACCATCGTCACGTCCGCGGTGTGCACGACCACGCTGTCCCGGACGCCGACCAGCGCGACCAGGTGGTCGGGGTCGTCGCTGAGCACCACGTTGCCCGAGCTGTCCAGCAGGACGGTCAGCCCACGGGTCGCGTTGCCGGCGGCGTCGGTGCTGAGCGTGTGGGCCAAGGCCGGCCAGGAGCCGACGTCCAGCCAGTCGACGTCCAGGTCGACCACGGCCACCCGGCCCGGCTCGGCGGCCGCCGGCTCGAGGACGGCGTAGTCGACGCTGATCTTGGGTAGCGTCGGGAAGACCTCGGCGAGCACGGCCTCCCGCTCCGGGCCGGCCGGTGCGGCGACGATGCGCCCCAGGCCGGCGGCGGACTCCGGCAGGTGGTCGGCGAGCGCGTCCAGGACGGTCTGCGCCCGCCAGACGAACATCCCGGAGTTCCACACGTACTCGCCGCTGGCCAGGTACTGCTCGGCGGTGGCCCGGTCCGGCTTCTCCCGGAACGAGGCGGCCTCGCTCGCGCCGGCCACCTCGGTCGCCGCGCCCTTCTGCACGTACCCGAAGCCGGTGGCCGGCGACGTCGGGGTGACGCCCAGGGTCACCAGCGCCC
>NZ_JAAKGN010000079.1:0-20452 GCF_011039295.1 Modestobacter sp. KNN46-3
GGTGGAGGCGACTGCGGACGTGGGTGCGGTGGAGGCGACTGCGGACGTGGGACCTGTGGAGGCGACTGCGGACGCGGACGCAGCGGTGAACTCCCAGGCGGCTCCGGCGCCGGCCGACCGCGGGGCGAACGTCCGCCGGTAGAGGTCGGTGCTGCGGGCGGCCGGCCAGTCCGGGCCGAGGTGGCGCGCGGGGAGCCCGGGGTCGGTCCCCAGCAGCCGGAGCCAGTCGGCGATGAGCAGGGTGGCCCGCCCCAGCTCGCTGAGGTCCTCCGGCGGTGCGGCCCACGCCTGGAGGAAGAGCTCGTGCGCGCCGAGCACGGCCGGGACGTCCCAGGCCCGGTGCACCAGTCCGTCGACGTCGGTGCCCGGCAGCGGCTGCGCCGCGAACCAGTCGGCCAGCCCGGCGGCGTCCTCCAGGCCGGCCTCGGCGAAGACCTCCGCGACGTCGACCGTGCCCGGGGCGATCCACAGCCCGTCGCGCAGCCCGCCGAAGCCCGCCCACGCCAACCGGGAGCGCACCCGGTGCCGGAGGTCGCGGAGGCTCTCCGGCATCGAGTAGCTCAGCAGCGTCCAGCTGCCCTCGGGGTGCTCGAACGGGGTGGGGGAGTCGACCCGCCGGCCGGCCCGGCTCAGCACCCCCTCGCTCAGGGCGGTCAGCTGGTAGCGCGCGGTGCGCCCCACCTGCGACCGCTCCAGCAGGCCGCGGTGGGTCATCCGCTTGAGCGTGGCGCGGGCGGCGGCCTCGGTGACGCCGAGCTCCCCGAGGAGGTCGAGCAGCACCACCGCCGGCAGCGGGGGCACCTCCCGGCCCTGCACGAAACCGCCGAGGAAGCCCAGCAGCAGCGACTGGGGCCGGTGTGGCCCGTCCGCCCCGCGGTCGGCCGGCGCCGGAGCCGCCTGGGAGTTCACCGCTGCGTCCGCGTCCGCAGTCGCCTCCACAGGTCCCACGTCCGCAGTCGCCTCCACCGCACCCACGTCCGCAGTCGCCTCCACGGCGTCGAACGAAGGAGCACTCATGGACCTGACCGGCAAGGTCGCCGTCGTCACCGGATCCGGACGGGGCCTCGGCCTCGCCTACGCCACCGAACTCGCCCGCTGCGGGGCCGCCGTCGTCGTCAACGACGTCGACCCCGACGTCGCCGAGGCCGCCGTGCAGTCGATCACCGACGCCGGGGGCACCGCCGTCGCCGAGGTCGTCGCGGTCGGCAGCAGCGAGGCCGCCCAGGCGCTCGTCGACCGGGCGGTGGACGAGTTCGGCCGGCTGGACGTGCTGGTCAACAACGCCGGCATCCTGCGCGACACCACCGTGTGGAAGATGACCGACGAGCAGTTCGACGCCGTCCTCACCACCCACCTGCGCGGCACCTTCACCTGCACCCGTGCCGCCGCGATCCGGATGCGCGAGCAGGGCGAGGGCGGCCGGGTCATCTGCATCGGCTCCCCCACCGGCCAGGTCGGCAACTTCGGCCAGACCAACTACGCCGCCGCCAAGGCCGGGATCGTCGGCATGGTGCGCACCTGGGCGATGGAGCTGGCCCGGGCCGAGATCACCGTCAACGCCGTCGTCCCGGTCGCCGCCACCGCGATGACCGAGACGGTGCCCTTCCTCAAGCCCTACGTCGACGCGCTGGCCGCCGGCGACCCGCTGCCGGCCTTCGCCCGCCAGGAGCTGGGTTTCGGCAGCCCCCAGGACGCCGCCGGCCTGGTCGCCTTCCTCGCCTCCGACGCCGCGGCCGGGATCACCGGGCAGGCCGTGGGCATCGGCGGCGACCGGCTCGCACTGTGGAGCCACCCGACCGAGGTCGTCGTCGAGTTCGCCGACGGCACCGGCTGGTCGCCCGACGCCATCGCCGAGGCGTGGCCGGAGAAGTTCGCGTCGTCCCAGCAGACGGTGGGCCAGCAGCTGCCGGAGCCCCCGAAGTGACCGGGCTGGACCTGGACGCGCTGGTCGCGATCGACGTGCACGTCCACGTGCACGCCGACCAGCACGGGCACCTCGCGCTGGACGACGAGCTCAACGCCGCCGCCAGCCAGTACTTCAAGGGCGACCCCTACGACCCGACCGTCCCCGACATCGCCGCCGACTACCGGGACAAGAGGATGGCCGCGGTCGTCTTCACCGTCGACGCCGAGGCGGCCACCGGGCAGATGACGCTGTCCAACGAGGAGATCGCCGACCTCGCCGCGCAGCACCCCGACGTCCTCATCCCGTTCGGGTCGATCGACCCGGCTCGCGGGGTGGCCGGCATCCGGGCGGCCCGCCGGCTGGTGCAGGAGCACGGCGTGCGGGGGTTCAAGTTCCACCCCAGCCTGCAGGACTTCCTGCCCAACGACCGCGCGGTGTACCCGCTGTACGAGGAGCTGCAGTCCCTCGGCGTCCCGGCGCTGTTCCACACCGGGCAGACCGGGATCGGCGCCGGGCTGCCCGGCGGGCGCGGGATCAAGTTGCGCTACTCCGACCCGATGCTGCTGGACGACGTCGCGGCCGACTTCCCGGGCCTGACGATCATCATGGCCCACCCCTCGGTGCCCTGGCAGGACGCCGCGATCTCGGTGGCCACCCACAAGGCCAACGTCTACATCGACCTCTCCGGCTGGTCGCCGAAGTACTTCCCGCCGCAGCTGGTCCGCGCCGCGAACACGATGCTGAAGCGGAAGGTGCTGTTCGGCTCGGACTACCCGCTGCTGCGCCCGGAGCGCTGGATCCGCGACTTCGAGGCCCTGGAGATCAAGGACGAGGTCCGGCCGCTCATCATGAAGGAGAACGCGATCGTGGCCCTGGGGCTGCGGTGAGGAACGCCGGACTGGGCTCCTGGCCCGAACGCCGGCTGCGGAGCTCCCCGCACAAGCCGGCGCTCTGGTTCGAGGGGACGACGACGACGCACGGCGAGTTCGCCCTGCGGGTGCGGCGGGCCGCCACCGCGCTGGCCGGGCTCGGGGTGCAGCGCGGTGACCGGGTCGCGTGGTTCGGCGGGAACCACCCGGCCGGGCTCGAGGCGCTCTACGCGTGCGGCCAGCTCGGCGCGATCTGGGTGCCGGTCAACGCCCGGCTCACCCCGCCCGAGGCGCAGTACGTGCTCGAGCACTCCGGTGCGTCCCTGGTCGTGCACGGCCGGGAGCACGGGGCGACGGCGGACGCCCTGCGCGCGGCCCTGCCCGCCGTCCGGCACTGGGTGGCGGCCGAGCCCCCACTGTCCGGCGGCGCCGACTCGCTGGACTGGGCGGGGCTGCTGGCGGAGGCGGAGCCGGTGCAGCGCGACGAGCCGGTCACCCTCGACGACATCTGCCTGATCATGTACACCTCCGGCACCACCGGACGGCCCAAGGGCGCGGTGCTGACCCACGGGAACATGACCTGGTCGTGCATGAGCCAGGTGCTCGGCTTCGACTTCACCCCCGACGAACGGACGCTCGCCCTCGCCCCGCTCTTCCACATCGGCGGGCTGAACGGGACGCTCAACCCGACCCTGCTGCGCGGCGGCTGCGTCGTGCTCGTGCGGGGGTTCGACCCGCCGGCGACGTTGGCGGTCATCGCCGAGCAGCGGGTGACGTCGTTCTTCGCCGTCCCCACGATGCTCGACGCGCTCAGCCGCCAGCCGGACTTCGGCACCCTCGACCTCTCGGCGCTGCGCACCATCGGCGCCGCCGGGGCACCACTCCCCCTCCCGCTGCTGCGCACCTGGCTGGAGCGTGGGGTGACCGTGCAGCAGGCCTACGGGATGACCGAGACGGCCCCGGCCGGCACCGCGCTGGACAGCGCGGACGCGGTGACCAAGGTCGGGTCGGCCGGGAAGTCGCAGTTCTTCACCGACGTCCGGGTCGTGCGGCCCGACGGGACCGAGTGCCCGCCGGGTGAGGTCGGCGAGATCGTGCTGTCCGGGCCGAACGTCATGGCCGGGTACTGGAACGCGCCCGACGCCACCGCCGCCGCGATCGTGGACGGCTGGTACCACTCCGGGGACGCCGGCTCCACCGACGAGGACGGCTACCTCTACATCCGCGACCGCTACAAGGACATGATCATCTCCGGCGGGGAGAACGTGTACCCGGCGGAGGTCGAGTCGGTGATGCTGGAGCTCCCCGAGGTGCAGGAGGTCGCGGTGATCGGCAAGCCCGACCCGCACTGGGGCGAGGTCGGCCTGGCCGTCGTCGTCCCCGCGCCCGGGGCCCCGCGCGACGCCGACGCGCTCCGCGCCGCGCTGCGAGAACGGCTCGCCGGGTTCAAGGTGCCCAAGGAGGTCCGCTACGTGGACGAGCTGCCCAAGACCGCGACCGGCAAGATCCGCAAGCCGGACCTGCGACAGACGTACGTGCCAACCGAGGAGGACGCATGACCAGCACCACCACCACCATCGCCGAGCTGCCCTCGCTGAAGGGCCAGGAACTCGGCACCAGCGACTGGTACGAGGTGACCCAGGAGGCGGTCAACCTGTTCGCCGACGCCACCGGTGACCACCAGTGGATCCACGTCGACGTCGAGCGGGCGAAGGCGGAGAGCCCCTTCGGCGGCCCGATCGCGCACGGCTACATGACCCTGTCGCTGCTCGTGCCCCTGGTCTCGCAGACCTACACGGTCACCGACGCGAAGATGGGCGTGAACTACGGCCTGAACAAGGTCCGCTTCCCCGCGCCCGTGCCGGTCGGCTCGAAGGTCCGGGCGCGGGTGACGCTCAAGGACGTGGAGGAGATCGCCGGCGGGCTGCAGAACACCGTCACCGTCACCATCGAGCGCGAGGGCGGCGACAAGCCGGTCTGCATCGCCGAGTGGGTCACCCGCACCTACGCCTGAAAGGACCCTCCTGCCCCCCACCGCTCGCAAGCTCGCGGCGGGCCCCTGCAGGAGGGCCATGACGGCGATGCGCATACCGTCCGAGGCGTGCGCATCGCCGTCTTCACCGGGTCCCACGCCGGGCCGCCGTCCCACCAGCGGGCTGCCGCCACCTTCGCCACCGAGCTGGCCCGGGCCGGCGTCGGCATCGTCTACGGCGGGGGGAACGTCGGGCTGATGGGCGTCGTCGCCGATGCCGCGCTGGCCGCCGGCGGCGAGGTGGTCGGGGTGATCCCGCAGCACCTGGTGGACGACGAGGTGGCGCACCCCGGCCTCCCCCGGCTGGAGGTCGTGCAGACGATGCACGAGCGCAAGGCGGTGATGGCGGACCTGTCCGACGCGTTCGTCGCCCTGCCCGGTGCCGCCGGCACCCTCGAGGAGCTGTTCGAGGCCTGGACCTGGGGCATGCTCGGGCTGCACGCCAAGCCCACCGCGTTCCTCGACGTCGACGGGTTCTGGCAGCCGCTGCTGGACCAGCTGCGCCGGATGGTCGACGACGGCTACCTGGCGGCCAACCGGCTCGACGCCCTCGGCGTGGTGCACGACGCCGCGGAGCTGCTGGCCTTCGTCGCGGGCTACGAGCACCCGGCGCGCAAGTGGACCCCGCCACCGGCCGCCTAGCCTGCTGCCCATGGAGCACGCGGACGTCGTCGTCGTCGGGGGCGGGCCGGCCGGTGCGGCGTGCGCGGCCGCCGTCCGCCGGGCCCGGCCGGACGCCGACGTGCTGGTCCTCGACCGCGCCGACTTCCCCCGGGACAAGGTCTGCGGGGACGGGATCGCCCCCGAGGCGCTGGACGTGCTCGCCGCGCTGGGGATCGACGTCCCGGCGCTGACCGCGGGGTTCCCCGCCGTCCCCCGGCTCCGCCTGCAGGGCCCGGGCGGGACGACGGTGGAGCGGGCCCTGCACCGACCCTCGCTCGTCGTGCCCCGTGCGGTGCTCGACGGGCGACTGCTCGCCCAGGTGCTGGCCACCGGCGTCCGGTTCCGGCGGCACACCGTCCGCCAGGTCACCGTGCGCCCCACGCACGTCGAGGTCGACGGCGTCGTCCGCGCCGGGGTGCTGGTGGGCGCCGACGGAGCCGAGTCGGTGGTGCGCCGGGCGCTCGGGCTGGCCCCCAACCCGCCGGACCGGCTGGCCATCGCGATCCGCGGCTACGCCCCGGTGCTCCCCGGCCTGGACGGCGTGCAGGTGGTGACCACCACCGACCAGCGCTGGCCGGCCTACGCCTGGTCCTTCCCGATCGGCGACGGACGGGCCAACGTCGGCTACGGCGAGCTCGTCTCCGGGGGCGTGACCCGCACCGAGCTGGTCGCCGGGCTGCACCGGATGCTGCCGGGCGTGCGGCCCGAGGGGCTGCGCGCGCACCGGCTGCCGCTGTCGACCGGCCGGCCCCGGCTGCCCGGGGGCCGGGTGCTGCTGGCCGGGGACGCCCAGTCGCTGATCAACCCGCTGACCGGGGAGGGGATCTTCTACGCCGTCCTCTCCGGCGCCCTGGCGGGCACGGCGGCCGGCCACGGTCCGCGCGCCGGCGAGGTGCACCGGCGGCTGCTGCGCCGCCGGCTCGGCGGGCACCTCCGCGCGTCGGCGGTGACCTCCCAGCTGAGCCGGTGGCCGGTGCTGATGGACGCCGCCGTGCGGGCGGCGCAGGCCGACCAGCGGGTCTTCGACGACGTCGTCGCCCTCGGGCTGGCCGACGGTCGGCTCACCGCCCGGACCCTGGCGGCCACCGCACGACGGCTGCGCTGACCCTCGAGCGACAGGGGCCCCGTCACAGACTGCCGACCGACGTCGCCACGGTCGCCAGCCCCGTGACCATGACCAGACCGAGCGTCAGCAGCCGGAACGGGGCCAGGGGCAGCCGGGAGCCGTAGGCCACCCCCAGGAGGTTGCCCAGCACCGCGCCCGGGAGCCAGCACGCCAGCAGCAGCCCCACCCGGTCCAGCGACAGCCCACCCGTCAGCCCGATCACGGCGAGGGCCATGGCGTTGCAGGCGAGCAGGTACACCGCCATGTCGGCGATGAACGCCCGGGGCGCCACGTTGCGGTGGGAGAGCAGGATCACCGGCGGGGGGCCGTTCATCGAGGTCGTGATGCCGAGGAACCCGCCCAGCACCCCGGCGACACCCGGCGCGAGGCGGGACGGCGCCCCCGGCTCACCGGACGGGACAGCCGGCCGCCGGAGCAGGAGGAAGCCCGCGGCGACGACCGCCACGACTCCGGCCGTCACCTTGAGCGCGTCGGCGTCGACCCGGTCGAGGGCGAGGTGGCCGAGCAGCAGTCCGGGGACGCAGCCCGCCACCAGGTACGTGGATCGTTGCCGGTCGACCGAGTGCCGGAGCCGGAGGACGGCTCCGATCCGGGTCACCACGCCGACCGTGAGGTTGATGACGACGACGTCGGTGAGCGGGATGCCGGCGAGCAGCAGGAGCGGCGCGCACACCAGGGAGTAGCCGAAGCCGGTTCCGCCGGCCAGGACGCTGGCGGCGAAGACGACCACGCCGCCGGCCACCAGGAGCATCCCGTCCACCGTCCCCCCTCCCCCGCACCGGCCGCGCTACCGGCCGATCATGCACGTGAGCAGGGCGGACGCCGGGTGACCAGGAGCAGGACGGCCACGCCACGCCGGCGGCGCCGACCGGGCGGGCTCAGGAGCTGGTGGCCTCCGCGGTCCACCGGTCGTCGACCTCGGGCCAGGCGTACCACCGGAGCCGCTGGAATCCCGGGGCGCCGAGGACCTCGGCGCGCAGCGCGGCACGGGCACGGAGCGCCGCCACGGCCTCGACCGAGTACCGCCGCCACATCCGCTGTGGCTCGCGGGCCAGCCGCACCAGCCAGTTCAGCTTCAGCGGATAGGCCCAGGCGGGGTAGTAGCCGGCCTGCTGCACCTGGTCGAGGAAGCCGCCGCAGGTGAGCACCAGCCCCCGCGGCAGGTGCCGGGCGACGTCCAGGACGAACTGCTCCTGCAGGGGTGCACCGAGCCCGGCCAGCACCACGGTGGGCCGGGTGCGGGCCAGCCAGACGTCCAGCTCCTCCGGGGAGGGCCGGCCGGCGTAGCCGTCGCGGACGGAGACCAGCTCGCCGTCCGGCGGGAGCAGAGCGGCCACCGCGCGCCGGAGGCTCGCCACGTCCTCCGGTCGCCCGCCGACGACGGCGACCCGGGGCGCCCGGAGCCGGCCCAGCAGCTCCGGGAGGACGAGATCGGCGCTGGTGCGGGGCACCAGTCCCCCGCCCAGCAGGCTGCGCAGGAAGAGCCCGTCGACGCCGAGGTAGGTGAGGCGCCCCAGCAGCTCGGGTGCCGCGTGCAGCAGCTCCAGGGCGCTGTGGTGGTTCACCCAGGAGACGGTGACCACCGGCTGGCCGGTGTCGTGCAACCGGGCGAGATGGCCGGCCACCTCAGCGACCGGGTCGGCCTGCGGAGCCGGCGCGGGCCGGCTGACCGGCTCGGCCCGGCGGAGGGCTCGTTCGGTGCTGAAGTCGACGATCGAGCCGAGTGGTGATGTGTCCGGGGTGCGCACGCGCTGTCCTCGCCTCGTCCGATCCTGTTGTGCACAGCCATCTCATCCCGCGAGGGGGCCCCGGCGCCCCTGCGCAGGCCGGTACGTCACCCGGGAGGGGGGGCTGGCAGCAGCCGGCCCACCCTCCCGGGTGACGAGGACCCGGTCGGGTCAGATCGGGCGCTTGGCCGGCCAGACGATCTCGTCGTCGGCGACCGCGCCGTCCAGCCGCTGGAAGTACTCGCCACCCGCCGGCAGGACCCCCTGCTCGGCCAGGGACGTGGCGACGATGCGAGCCAGTTCGATCGCCCCCCGAGCCTGGAAGTGGGTGTCGTCGGCGCGGCCGTCCGGGTAGTTCGGGTACTCACCCGGCTCGACGTGGAGGAAGTAGTCCTTCGTCCCCTCCGGCCCCAGCTCGTTCCACAGGTCGGTGCTCATGGCGGTCAGGTCGACCACCGCGACGCCCTGCTCGGCGGCCAGCGCTCGCATCGCGGCCGGGTACTCACCGTGGGTGCTCTTGGCGACCCCGTCCTCGGTGAACCGGCGACGCTCCACCGAGGTCACCAGCACCGGGGTGGCACCGGCGGCCCGGGCACCGTCGACGTACTTCTGCAGGTACTCCTGGTACGTGCCGTACGGGTCGGTGTACCGGCTCGGGTCGTCGGCCTTCTGGTCGTTGTGCCCGAAGGAGATGAGCAGGAAGTCACCCGGCTGGATCTCCGCCAGCGTCCGGTCGAACAGGCCGCTGTCGTAGTAGTCCTTGGAGCTGGCCCCGGACTTGGCGTAGTCGACCACCGTGGCGTTCTCGGTGGTGAACAGCCCCAGCGCCTGGCCCCAGCCGGTCCGCGGGCCCTCGTTGGCCTGGTAGACCGACGCGGTCGAGTCACCGATCACGAAGACGCTGAGCGGGCGGGTCTCCCCGTTGCCCTCGGTCACCGTCGCGCTCGCCGTCGCCGCCGCGGACTCGTTGCCCGTGACGTCGACCGCGGTGACCCGGTACCAACCGGTCGAGCCGACCGGGACGGTGTTGTCCAGGTAGGTCGAGGCGGTGATCGGGGCGCTGGTGAGCCGGGCGTAGGTGCCGGTCTCGGTCAGCGCGCGGTAGACCACGTACCCGGCGGCGTCGGGCTCGGCGTTGTCGGTCCAGTCCAGCGTCACCGCACCCGGTGCCACCGTGGCGGCGAGCCCGGCCGGCGCGGCCGGCGCGGTGGTGTCCGACGGCGGCGGCTCGACCTCACCGGTGGGGTTCCAGCCGTCCTTGCCGGCCAGGTAGTCCCACTTGGTGTACTGCTCGGCCTCGGCGGCCGTCAGCTGCGGACGGTTCTCGTTGACCCCGGCACCCGGGCCGGTGTTCTGGAACTCGGAGAACCGGGCCTCGGTCCAGGAGAACCCGCTCATGTCCGTCCACGGCGCGGACTTGATCGCCGCGGGCAGCTCGGTGTCGCGGATGACGACCTGGGCGATGGCGTTCACGTCACCGCTGGGGTGCCACGGGCGGCCCAGGTGGAAGGTGCCCGCCGGGGCGTCGCTCTGCACGGTGCTGTCGGTGATCAGGATCCCGTACGGGAGGCTGATGTCGATGCTGCCGGCCGTGATGTAGCCGTTGTTGGAGCTGCTGCCCCGGGTGGACGCGAAGATCGTGCTCCGGTCGAACACCGCGGTGCCCCGACCGAAGATGAAGTCCACGTCGCCCTCGACGTAGCTGTCCACGAAGTACGACCGCGCCTGCACGCCGGTGCCGGGCGAGTCGACCATCAGGGTGTCCTGGTCGCCCAGGAACCGGACGTTGTCGAAGACCAGCCGGTCACCCTGGGTCTTCAGCGCCAGCGCCTGCTTCGCCGAGAGGTCGGAGGACTCCTCGTCGAAGTCGTTGACGAAGGTGAGGTCCCGGACCGTGACGTCGCTGCCCTTGATCAGCACCGTGGCGCTGCCGGAGGAGCCGTAGGTGCCGGAGCCGTCGGGCTTGGGCGTCCCGGCCGCGTGGTCCTCCGCGATGACCACGTCGGCGGCGTCGCCGGTGGTGCCGATCAGCGTCACGTGGTTGCGCGACATCGTGACGACCCCGCGGTACTCACCCGGGGTCACCGCGATGACGACCGGGTCGGCCGCGGTGCCCGCGCCGGCTGCGTCCACCGCGGCCTGCACGGTGGTGAAGTCACCCGAACCGTCCTGGGCGACCAGCAGGTCGTGGTCGGGCAGCGGCGTCCCCACGGTGGTCAGCGTGGCCGGCGCCGAGGCGGCCGACACGTTGCCGGTGGTGTCCACCGCGGTGACCAGGTAGCTGTACTCGACACCCGGGGAGACGGCGGTGTCGCGGTAGCCGGCCTCCGTGAGCAGCTCGGTGGTCAGCTGGTTGGCCGCGGTGGCCTCGACCGTGCTGCCGGTGGCCCGGTAGACGTGGTAGCCGGCCAGGTCGGCCTCGCCGTTCGCCGTCCAGGTCACGGCCACACCGGCGCCGTCCGTGGCGGCGGTGAGGCCGGCCGGTGCCGCCGGGGCGGTGATGTCGCCGGCCGCCGGCTCCTCGGAGCCGATCGGGTTCCAGCTGTCGCTGCCGGCCAGGTAGTCCCACTTGGTGTACTCGGTGGCCTCGGCGGTGGTCAGCTGCGGCCGGTTGGCGTTCACCGTCGCACCGGCACCGGTGTTGACGTACTCGGCGAAACGACCGTCGGTCCACAGGTTCGGGGACATGTCGGCCCACGGCTGGCTGGTCCGGATCGCGGCGGGCAGCTCGGTCTCGCGGATGGTGACCTGACCACGCGAGTTCGGCATCTCGACGCCGTTCTTCGTGTAGTCGTCGCTCCAGCCGCGCCACGGGCGACCCAGCGAGAAGGTCTCCGCCGGGGCGTCGCTGGTCACCGTGCTGTTGGTGATCAGGATCCCGTACCGGTTGTCGTCCGCGGTGCTCGCGGCGGTGAGGTAGCCGTTGTTGGAGCTGCTGCCCCGGCTCAGCGCGTGGATCGTGCTCCGGTCGAACACCGCGGTGCCCCGGCCGAACACGAAGTCGACGTCGCCCTCGATGTAGCTGTCCACGAAGTAGGACCGGGCGACCTTGTTGGCGTCGCCGGAGTTGACCAGCAGGGTGTCCTGGTTGCCCAGCACGCGCACACCGTCGAAGACCAGCCGGTCACCGGTGGTGTTCAGCGCGACCGCCTGCTTGTCGTTGAACGTCGCCGCCGCCTCGTCGAAGGCGTTCTCGATCGTCAGGTCGCTGACCGTGACGTCGTTGCCCTTGACCAGCACGCTCTGGCTGTTGCCGGTGCCGTACGCCGAGCCGGTGGCCGGGTTGGTGGTGCCGGCGGCGTTGTCGTAGCTGAGCACGACGTCGGTGGCCGTCCCGGTGGTGCCGAGCAGCGAGACGTTGCTGTCGGTGATGCTGACCAGCTCGCGGTAGGTGCCCGGCTTGATCGCGATGACGACCGGGTCGCCCGCCGTGCCGGCGCCGGCGGCGTCGACGGCGGCCTGCACGGTGGTGAAGTCACCCGAGCCGTCCTGCGCGACCAGCAGGTCGTGCACCGGCAGCACCTCGCCGGTCGGGGTGGCCGAGACGGTCGCCGAGGCGGCCGACGCGTTGCCCGCACCGTCGACGGCGGTGAGCACGTAGGCGTACCCGGTCCCGCTGACCACTGCGCGGTCGGTGTAGGAGGAGCCGGTGAGCAGCTCGGTGTTCACCTTGTTCTCCGCCGCCACCTCGACCGTGGTGCCTGCGGCCCGGTAGAGGTCGTAGCCGGCGAGGTCGCTGTCGGCGTTCGCCGTCCAGGTCAGCTCGACCTGGGCGTTCCCGGCGGTGGCCGTGAGGCCGGTCGGCGCTGCCGGGGCGGTGGTGTCGGCCGGCTCGGTGGGCAGCTGCTGCCCGACCGGGGCCCAGCCGTCGGTGCCGGCGAGGTAGGCGGCCTTGGTGTACTGCGCGGCCTGCTCGTCGGTCAGCTGCGGGCGGTTGGCGTTGACCGTCGCGCCCGGGCCGGTGTTCTGGTACTCGGAGAAGCGACCCGACGTCCACGGGGTGGTGGCGTTCCAGTCCTTCCAGGGCTGGGTGGTGTTGATCGCCGCACCCAGCTCGGTGCCGCGGATCGTCACCTGGGCCTGGGAGGTGGCGCTGGCCGGGTAGGGGCGGCCCAGGTAGATCGAACCGGCTGCCCCGTCGGTGACGATCTCGCTGTCGGTGACCAGGAAGCCGTAAGGGTGCGCGGAGCTGATCGACGAGTCGGTGATCGCCGCGTTGGGCTGGTCGAGCACGTGGAACGTGCTGTCCTCGAAGACGGCGACGGCGCGGCCCAGGACCATGTCCTGCCCACCCTCGACGTAGGCGTTCGAGAAGAAGAGCCGGCTGTAGGTGGTGGTGTTCGCCGTCTGCAGCTGCAGGGTCTGCTTGTTGCCGAGGAAGGCGACGTTGTCGAAGACGTCGCGGTCACCGGAGTTGACCTTCAGCGCGGTGGCCTGGGCGCCGGCGACGCCGGTGCCGTTGGTGTTCGCCACGGTCAGGTTCAGCAGCGACCACTCGTGGCCGGACAGCGAGACGGTCGGGTTCACCGCATCGGCGGCGGTGAGCACGGTGTCGGCGGGGTCGGTGGTGGCACCCATGACCGTGACGCCGTACCGGTTCCCCGAGGTGACCAGGCCCTCGTAGGTGCCGGGCTGGACCAGGACCAGCTTCGGGTCGGCCCGGTGGTCGGCGTTGTTCGGCACCAGGTCCACGCCGGCCTGCACCGTCGTGGCGTCCGCGGAGCCGTCGGAGGCGACGACCACGTCGGCGTCCACCGGGGTGGCGACGGCGGCAGCCGAGGGGGCCGAGGTGTTGTCCGCGGTGTCGGTCGCGGTGACCGTGTAGGAGTACCGGGTCCCGACCGTGGCGGTGGAGTCGGTGAACGAGGTGCCCTCGACCAGCGCGTCGGTCAGCTCGACCGGCTCGCCGCCGGCCTCGGTGCGCTGGACGGAGTGGCCCGCGAGGTCGTCCTCGGCGCCGGCTGCCCAGCTGACCGTCACCGAGCTGTCGCCCAGCACGGTGCTGACCTCGGCCGGGGCTGTCGGGGCGGTGGTGTCGACCGGCGTGGCGGCCGTCGCCTGCCGGGCGCCCAGGCTGCGGGTCAGTGCGAGATCGCCCGCGCCGCCCCAGTACGTGCTGGCGCCGTCCTGGACGAACCACTGCCCGGTCTCCGGGCGGAACACCGCCATGTCGCTGCTGCCGTCGCCGTCGTAGTCCGCCGGCACTGCCACGTCACCCGCGCCGCCCCAGTACGTGCTGGCACCGCCCTCGACGAACCACTGCCCGGTCGACGGACGGAACACCGCGACCTCGGCCGCACCGTCACCGTCGTAGTCCGCCGGCACGGCCACGTCACCCGCGCCGCCCCACCACGAGGTGACACCGCCCTCGACGAACCACTGCCCGGTCGACGGACGGAACACCGCGACCTCGGCCGCACCGTCACCGTCGTAGTCCGCCGGCACGGCCACGTCACCCGCGCCGCCCCACCACGAGGTGGCGCCGCCCTGGACGAACCACTGGCCGGTCGACGGACGGAACACCGCGACCTCGGCCGCACCGTCACCGTCGTAGTCCGCCGGCACGGCCACGTCCCCGGCCTCGCCCCACCACGAGGTGGCGCCGCCCTGGACGAACCACTGGCCGGTTGACGGGCGGAACACTGCGACGTCGGTCGTGCCGTCGCCGTCGTAGTCCGCGGAGACGTCGACGTCACCCTCGCCGCCCCACCAGGTGGCGTCCTGCCCCTGGACCAGGAAGCGGCCCTCGGCGGGCCGGAAGACGCCGAGGTCGCTGGCGCCGTCCCCGTCGAAGTCGGCCACGGCGGTCGAGCCGGTGGCGGCGGCGGCGCTGGGCACACCGACGACGACGCTGCCGAGCAGGGCGGCGGCGACCAGGGTGGCACCGCCGGCACGGGACGCGAGTGCGGGCGGACGGGAGGTGCGAGACACAGACGAGCTCTTCTCTGCAGGGGCCGAGGAGACAGGCTCCGAGGACGACGACACGCCGATCCGCACACCAGCGGGCGCTCGGGGGGTCGCGGCGGAACGCTACGGTCCCCATTGCGCACAAGGCAACGCAGAGTCAGCATCGCCACCGCCCTGAGCCGGGTTTCACCTGTTCGGGTGCACGGCCACTCGCCACCGCGCTGCCGCTCGACTACGTACAGTGAGCAATTTTTCGGTCAATGGAACGACGCGGTCGGGCGGCGCGGGCTCGGTCAGGCCGCCGCGGCGCCCAGCTGCAACGAGCGGCGGTACAGGCTCCACCAGATGGTCCCGGAGACCAGACCGGCCGCCACGTACCCGACCGCGACGCCCTGGACGCCCGCCAGCGCGGCGCCGGTCCAGGCCAGGACCAGCAGTGCGGGCGCGGACATCAGCTGGGCGGCCAGGCTCCGGCCCGAGTCGACCAGGCCGTGCAGCCCGGTGGCCGCCCCCGACTGGACCCCGATGGCCACCAGCCAGAGCCCCAGCACGGCCACGATCCCCCGGACCTCCGGCCACTCCGGCCCGAGCACCGCGCTCACCGCACCGGTGGGCAGCAGGAGCAGCACGCTCGTCCAGAGCACCGCGACGCCGGCCAGCGTCGCGCCGACGGTGACCGACCAGCGCAGGTGCTGCCCCGCACCCCGGCCGCGCAGCTGCACGCTGCGCACGGTGGCGATCGTGTACGCCCCCTGGAACAGCACGTTCACCGGACTGAGCGCGGTCAACGCCAGCCGGAGCGCGCCGGCCAGCGCCAGGCCGAACTGCGCCGCGAGCCCGTAGACGAGCACCTGGTAGGCGCCGAACCCGGTGAGCGACTCGAGGCAGTAGCGCCGGATCAGCTGGGAGTTCTCCCGCAGGAACCGCCAGCCCAGGACGACGTCCGGGCGGACCCGGTCGAGCAGCACCGCCAGCGGCAGCGACGCCGCCCCGGCGACCCCCCAGGCCAGCAGCAGCGACGCGGCGCTCACCCGGTCGGTGACCAGCGGCAGGGCGAACGCGGGCACGAGCAGCACCACCCAGACGCCGTCCAGCGCCGACGCCGCCCCGGCCCGCCCGGCGCCCAGGAGGCAGTACCGCCAGGCGTCCTGCACCAGCAGCCCGGGCAGCGTCAGTGCGAGCACGACCAGGGCCGGCCCGACGCGGCCACCGATCGCCAGCCCGACCCCCGCCACCAGCACCGCGGCCAGGCACCCGCCCGCCGCCGCCAGCCCGGTGACCGCCCGGGTCAGGACCGGCCAGTCGCCGGCCGGGGCGCCGGCGTGCCGCACCAGCAGGGTCTCCCCGCAGGCCGCGCGCACCAGCCCCAGCATGATCAGGTAGGTGGCCACGGCGACGGCGAACGCGCCCAGCTCGGCGGGGGCCAGCTCCCGGGCGGCGACCAGGGACAGGGCGAAGTTGGTGACGCTGGAGAGGCCCTGGTCGAGCAGGGTGAACAGCCGCTGGCGTCCCGGGCGCACCTCCTCGCCCGGGATCGCCTGATCAGCCGACACGGACACCGGACGCGGTGCCCACCGGCACCGCGCCGTCCGCCGGCGGCTCTGCGTCGTCGGGCGGCTCGGCGTCGTCGGGCGGCTCGGGGTCGTCGGACCGGAGCAGCCCGAGTGCCAGCACCAGCGCGAGCGGGACGAAGTGCCCCACGTCGACGTCCTCGGCCACCGACCAGACCGCGGTGAAGACGACCAGTGCCAGCGCCGCCGCCTCCGCGCGCCGCCAGGCGACCCAGCCGGCCACGACCAGCGCGGCCAGGAAGAGCAGCAGGGCGACCGCGCCGCCGCGGTACAGCAGCCCCAGGTAGCTGCTGTGGCTGCCCAGGCTGGCCACCAGCCCGGGCACCCGCTCCTTGACCCCGGAGCCCAGCAGCGGGGTGGGCGAGGCGAGCACCCGGTCCAGCGTGATCGCGTAGATCTCGCCGCGCGTCTCGGCCGACCCGGCCCGGGTGCCGTTCAGCGACGCGATCAACGCGGGGACCGGCAGCACCGCCAGGACCGCGACGCCGCCGGCGACCGACAGCGACACCAGGGCGGCGAAGCCGGGGGCGCCCAGCCGGCGCCGCAACAGCACCGCCCCGGCCGCGACCAGGGCGACCAGCAGGGCGAGCACGGTGTTGCGCGAGTACGACAGCACCAGCGACGGCAGCAGGACGACGACGCCCGCGCCCGTGAGCGCCCAGCCCCGCACCCCGGGGCGCCGCCGGCCGAACGGGTCCACCAGCAGCAGCAGGATCCCCAGCGCGGCGAGTGCGCCGCCCCACGTCGGGTTGCCGAGGATGCCGCCGCTGCGGATGACCGGCATCGCGAAGTAGTCGGGGAAGGCCAGGTGGGTGACCGCGAAGGCGGTGATGCTGGGATCGGCCAGCACCGAGCCGGGCAGCAGCCGCCCCAGCGGCAGCACGAGGTCCTGTGCCCGCGGGTAGACCAGCAGCGCGAGCAGGGTCAGCGCGGCCTGGACCAGGGCCAGCCCCACCAGGCCCGCGGCGGCCTCGGCGAGCTGCCGCCGGGACGGCCGGGCGGCGACGAGCAGCACCAGGCAGACCCAGACGAGGAGGTTGAGCACAGCGCCCAGCACCCGTCCGGCCGGAGGGCCCTGGACGAGCGCGAGCAACAGGCTCAGCCCGAGGAAGCCGGCCACCCCGGTCAGCAGCAGCGGCGGCCGGTGGTCGGCACGGGCGCGCAGGACCAGCCGGACCAGCAGCCACGGCCACCACAGGAAGCCGGCGCCGGCGAGCCAGAGGACGGCGTAGCCCAGCACGAACCGGCGGGACAGCGCCGGGGAGGTCACCGGCGGATCTCCGCCCAGACCAGCGGGCTGACCCACCGCAGCGGCGTCCACCGGCGGAGCGCGAGACCGGCCCGCTGGGCGCGGCCGCTCGCCGTCCAGCCGTGCTTGCGGTGCAGCCGGGTGTGACTTGCCTCGTACCAGGCGTCGGTGGTCGGGCTGCGGGTCCAGCGCTCGGCGTGCACCACCGGGGAGTCCGGCGCGACCAGGCACAGCCGCCAACCGGCCGCGACCGCCCGCACCGACCAGTCGATGTCCTCGGCGTACAGGCGGAACCGGCGGTCCAGCGGCCCCACCGACGTCCAGGCCGCGCGGCGCACCGCCACGCACGTCCACGGCAGGTACTCGCCGTCCTGCAGCAGCCGGACCGGGGTGCTGGCGGCTCCGGCGTTGCGCTCGCGCCAGGCGGCCGAGCGGCGGAGGACCCGCCGCTGCCACTCCAGCAGCCGGCCCTGACGCAGGCCGGCGGCACGCAGGAACTCCAGCACCGGACGGGGCAGCCGGCCCGAGCTGAACACCGGCTCGCCGTCGTGCCCGGTCAGCAGCGGCCCGGCGGCCGCCACCTCCGGGTGCTGGTCCAGCGCGGCCACCAGCGTGTCGACGACGGCCGGCTCGAGCTCCAGGTCGAAGTTGACGCTCAGCAGGACGTCGACCGGCGCCGCCGCCAGCAGCGCGTCGACGCCCCGGTCCACGTTCACGGCGAAGCCCGCGGGCTTGTCGTTGACCAGCGTGACCGCGGCCGCGGGGAGGCGGGAGTAGCGCCCGGGCCCCGGGTCGTTGACCACCAGCACCAGCGGCAGTGCCCGGGCGAGCCGGAACAGCCACCCCGGCACCTCCGGGTCGCCGTGCAGCACGCACACCGCACCGACCCGGCCGGTCGCCGCGCCCGGCACGGCCGTGCTCTCCGTGCCCGTCACTGTCGCCTCCGCGCCCACGTCCGTGCGCCGTTCGCGACTTCTCGCAAGCGGCTGGTTACGCTACGTCGGCTCGGCGCCACCGAGGGCACGGTACAGGTGCGGACGTCGCCACCGGGACACCGTCGATGTGATGAGGCACCTCCATGACCTTCCGCGAGATCTCCCGCGCGCTCCGCCGCGGTGCACTGCCCATCGCGCTGTGCGTCGTCCTCGGCGTCGCCCTGGCCCTGGCCTGGTCGCTGTTCCGCACCCCGGTGTACGTCGCCGAGTCGCAGCTGTTCCTGGGTGCGTCCGAGGAGGCCGACGAGGGCGTGGTGACCCGGCAGGACACCGCCTACCTGCAGCAGCGGATGCAGTCCTACGCGGCCGTGCTGGGCAGCCCGCTGCTCGGTGAGCGGGTCGCCGACCGCCTCGGCCTCGAGCTGACCGGTGCCGAGGTGGCCGGGGAGATGACGGTCGAGGTGCCCCCGGAGACGGTGCTGCTCACCGTGCGCGTGGGCGACCCCTCGCCCGAGCGCGCCCAGGAGATCGCCAACGCCGTCGGGGAGACGTTCTCCGAGCTGCTGGCGGAGCTGGAGGACGCGCCGGGCTCCACCGTCGACACCGTGCAGGTCAGCACCATCCGGCCGGCGGCGCTGCCGACCACCCCCGCCGCGCCGACCACCGCGGTGCTGCTCGCCGTCGGCGCGCTGCTCGGGCTGGCCGTCGGCATCGCCGTCGCGTTCCTGCGCGAGTCGCTGGACGACACCGTCCGGGACGTCGACGAGCTGTTCGCCGCCGGCATCCCCGTCATCGGCGTCGTCCCGCTGCGCGACCGGCGGTACCGGGACCCGGCCGAGGGGATGGCCCCCGACCGCGGCGAGGCGCTGCGCCGGATCCGCGCCCACCTCGGGGACCGTCCGGGCCGCCGCACCCCGGCACCCCGCACCGTCACCGTGCTCGGTCCGACCGCGCGCGCCGACAGCGCCGCCCTGGGTTGGGACCTGGCGGGCGTCTTCGCCGCAGCCCGGTTGCGCACGGTGCTGGTCGAGGCCGACCTGTGGGCGCCCCGGGCGGCCGGGCTGCTGGGCCTGCCCGAGCAGACCCCCGGGCTGGCCGAGGTGCTGGCCGGGCGTCTCCCGCTCCAGGAGGCCCTGCGGCCGGGCCCGCACGGCCTGCGGGTGCTGCCGGCCGGCCGGGCGCCGGAGGCGGGGGGCGAGGACCTGCTCGACGGCCCCCGGATGGCCGAGGTCCTGGCCAGGGTCTCCGGCGACGCCGACATCACCATCGTCGTGCCCCCGCCCCTCGACCGGCGTTCGGGGGCTGCGTCGCTGACCACGCTCAGCGACGGGGTGGTGCTGGCCGTCCGGGCCGGGGGCACGACGCGGCGCGAGCTGCACGACGTCACCTCCCTCCTCGACACCCTCGGTGCGCCGCTGGTCGGCGCCGTCCTGGAGTCCTCCGACCGCCCGGCCCGGCGGCCGCTCCCCCACCGGGTCAGCTGACCGCCGCCACCTCGACCCGGCCGCGGCCGGCGCGCTTGGCCGCGTACAGCGCCGCGTCGGCGGCCGCGTAGAGCTCCTCCAGCCTGGTGGCGTGCGTCGGGGCGTGGGCCACGCCCAGGCTCACCGAGATCGCCAGCAGGCTCCCGTCGGGCAGCGCCAGAGGCGCGGCCCGGACCGCGTCGAGCACCTCGGTGGCCCGGGCGGCGGCCACGTCCGCCGGGCAGTCGGGCAGCAGGACGGCGAGCTCGTCACCGCCCATCCGGCTGAGCACGGCGTCCCCGGCGCGGACCACCGAGCGCAGCACCGCGGCGATGTGCACCAGGGCGTCGTCGCCGACCGGGTGGCCGTGCTCGTCGTTGATCGTCTTGAACGAGTCGACGTCCACGAGGACCAGTGAGGTGCCCCGCGGCGCGACCGGGGCGGCCAGCGCGGTGCCCAGCGCCGCGTCGAGCACCCGCCGGTTGACCAGCCCGGTGAGAGAGTCGGTGGCGGCCTGCTGCTGCAGCTGGGCGACCAGCCGGGTCTGGGTGTCCCCGGCGCGCACCAGCATCGTCGCCATGACCACGAGCACGGCGCCGAAGAAGCTCAGGTCGCTGACCGCGTGACCGGCCGGCTGCAGGTGGAACAGCACCACGGCGTCCCCGGCGAGCGCGACGGCGGTCACCAGCACCACCGCGGTGTGCCGGAGGTGGACGCCGGCCCAGAGCACCGGGAAGGCGAGGAACGCCTGGCCGGCGGCGGAGGGGTCGCGGGTGATCCAGTTCATCCCGCAGCACAGCACGACGCCGACGAGCGCGGTCAGCACGTACCCGCCGCGGGCGTCGACCCGGGCTGGGTCGGCGAGCCGGTAGACCACGGCCAGGACCGCGAGCAGTGCGGCACACAGCCAGGAGGCGACGACGCCCCCGGTCGTCACCGCGTTGGGCCCGAACAGCGAGAAGACCAGCAACGTCACCGCACAGACCAGCAGCACCGGGACCGCG
>NZ_JAAKGN010000008.1:0-63591 GCF_011039295.1 Modestobacter sp. KNN46-3
GTGCGCCGCGGTGCGGTGCGCGCCACCGGCCAATGCGCCCACGCCGGAGGAGCGGGACACCTGCTCGCCGTGGCTGGCCCGGGAGCTGGCGCTGCTGCCCCGACTGCGGGTGATCGTGGTGCTCGGCGGGTTCGGCTGGACGGCGCTGTGGCCGGTGCTGGCCGGCGCCGGGGTGCCGCTGCCCCGGCCGCGGCCGGCGTTCGGGCACGGCGTGGAGGTGTCGCTGGCCGGCCCGAACGGCCCGCTGACCCTGCTCGGCAGCTACCACGTCAGCCAGCAGAACACCTTCACCGGCCGGCTCACCGAGCCGATGCTGGACGCGGTGCTGCACCGGGCGAAGGAGCTCGCCGCCGCGGGATGAGTCGGCGACAGGTGTCCGCCGGGGCGCGTGCGGGCCTACGGTGAGTCCATGGCCCAGCGACCGGTGATCCTGATCGTGGGCGGCGGCTACGTCGGCCTCTACACCGCCCTGCGCTTGCAGAAGAAGCTGCGTCGCGGGCGGGCGGAGATCATCGTGGTCGACCCGCAACCGCACATGACGTACCAGCCGTTCCTGCCCGAGGCGGCGGCCGGCTCGGTGGAGCCCCGGCACGTCGTCGTCCCGCTGCGGCGCACGCTGGACCAGTGCCGCGTCATCACCGGTGCGGTGGCCGGGCTCAGCCACGCCGACCGGACCGCGACGGTGACGCCGGCCGAGGGCGACTCCTTCGAACTGCGCTACGACGTGCTGGTGATGGCCGCCGGCTCGGTGGCCCGCACCCTCCCCATCCCGGGCCTCGCCGAGCACGGCATCGGCTTCAAGAACGTCGGCGAGGCCATCTACCTGCGCAACCACGTGCTGGCCCGGCTGGACGCCGCGAGCTCCACCGACGACCCGCAGGTGCGCCGGCGGGCGCTGACCTTCACCTTCGTCGGCGGGGGCTACGCCGGCATCGAGGCGTTCGCCGAGCTGGAGGACATGGCCCGCTACGCCCTGGAGCGCTACTACCCCCGGCTGTCCCCGGCGGACATGCGCTGGGTCCTGGTGGAGGCGACCGGCCGGATCCTGCCCGAGGTCGACGCGGACATGGGTGCCTGGACGGTGCAGCAGCTGCAGGCCCGCGGCATGGAGGTCAAGCTCAACACCACGCTGGACTCCGTCTCCGACGACGGCGTCGTGCGCACCGGCGACGGTGACGAGTTCGCCAGCGACACCCTGGTCTGGACGGCGGGCACCAAGCCGCACCCGATGCTCGCCCAGACCGACCTGCCGCTGGACGAGCGCGGCCGGGTCCGCTGCCGGGCCACGCTGCAGGTCGACGGCCTGGACGGCGCGTGGGCCGCCGGCGACCTCGCCGCGGTGCCGGACGTGACCAAGGACGAGCCCGGCGCCACCACCGCCCCGAACGCCCAGCACGCGGTGCGGCAGGCCAAGCGGCTGGCCGACAACATCGTGGCCGTGCTGGACGGTGAGCAGCCGGTGGAGTACCGGCACGCCTACGCCGGTTCGGTGGCCAGCCTCGGGCTGCACAAGGGGGTGGCCCAGGTCTACGGGGTCAAGCTCAAGGGCCGACCGGCCTGGTGGATGCACCGCGCCTACCACGTCAGCCGGGTGCCCACCCTGAACCGCAAGGTGCGGGTGGTCGCCGACTGGGCGCTCGCCTCGGTGTTCCGGCGCGAGGTCATCGCGCTGGGCCAGTTGCAGAACCCGCGGCGGGAGTTCGTCGCCGCGGCCACCGGCGGCCAGGCCCCGTCGATCCCGCCGCCGAGCGCGGCCGACCGGGACCAGTCGGGCCCCCGGGCCAGCTAGGGTCCCGGGCGGGCCCCGAGCCCGCGCCCCCGTAGCCCAATCGGCAGAGGCAGGCCCCTTAAAAGGGTTCCGGTGTCGGTTCGAACCCGACCGGGGGCACCCGTCCGGGTGGTCCCGGGCACACGGGAACTACCGGCGCTGAGCTGGCGTTACACCAGACAGCGTGGGGCGGACGAACTGAGCCCCACGGCCCGACCAGTCACCTCGAGGAGATGACGATGCCCAGCAGCAACCCGGCCTTCCGGGGCCTCCCGGCAGCCGGCAACGGCCCGTCCGCCGGCTGGGGCTCCGCCCCGCAGCAGACGTACGGCGGGGCACCCACCCAGCACGACCCGTACGCCGCTCCGTCGCCGTACGCCGCGACCGACCGCGCCTACATGACGATGGACGACGTCGTCACCAAGACCGGCCTCAGCTTCCTGGTGACGGTGCTCTCCGCCGCCGTCACCTGGGCCGTGCTGCCGGACAGTCTCGCCCTGGGCCTCACGCTCCCGGCCGTCCTGGTCGCCCTCGTGCTCGGCCTGGTCATCGCGTTCAAGCAGGTCGCCAACCCGGTCGCGACGCTGACGTACGGCGCTCTCTACGGCGTGGCGCTCGGCGCGATCAGCGAGATGTTCAACGACCAGTACAGCGGCATCGTGGCGCAGGCGCTCATCGGCACCTTCGGTGTCTTCGCCGGCATGCTGGTGGTCTACAAGACCGGCGCCATCCGGGTCACCCCGAAGCTCACCCGCTGGATCGTGGGCGCGCTCTTCGGCGTCCTGGCGCTCGTGATCGTCAACCTGGTCGCCAGCTTCTTCATCCCCGGCGGCCTGGGCCTGCGCGACGGTGGCCCGCTGGCCATCATCTTCAGCATCGTCGTCATCGGCGTCGCGGCGTTCACGCTGCTGCTGGACTTCGACATGGCCGACGAGGCGATCCGCCGCGGCGTCGAGCCGAAGTTCGCCTGGTACATCGCCTTCGGCCTGCTGGTCACGGTCATCTGGCTGTACATCGAGATCCTGCGGCTGCTCAGCTACTTCCGCGAGTGATCGCAGGCCCCCGTCCCGGGGTCTGACACACGACGACCGTGGCCCGGTCCCCGCGAGGGGGCCGGGCCACGGTCGTCTGTGCGCGCAGCCCCGGCGGCCGGTCGGCCGCCGGGGCGCGACGTCAGGAGAGGCGCTCGAGCACCATCGCCATGCCCTGCCCGCCACCGACGCACATCGTCTCCAGGCCGAACTGGCCGTCGCGGGCGCGCAGCCCGTTGAGCAGCGTGCCGGTGATCCGGGCGCCGGTCATGCCGAAGGGGTGCCCGACCGCGATCGCGCCACCGTGCACGTTCAGCTTGTCGATGTCGATGCCCAGGTCGCGGTAGCTGGGGATGACCTGGGCCGCGAACGCCTCGTTGATCTCCACGAGGTCCATGTCCGAGATGGACATGCCCGCCCGGGCCAGCGCCTGCTCCGAGGCCGCGACCGGGCCGTAGCCCATGATCTCCGGCGACAGCCCGGTGACCCCGGTGGAGACGATCCGGGCCAGCGGGGTGATGCCCAGCTCCTGCGCCTTGCGGTCGCTCATGATCACCAGGGCGGCGGCGCCGTCGTTGAGCGGGCAGGCGTTGCCCGCGGTCACCCGGCCGTCGGGGCGGAAGACCGGCTTCAGACCGGCGAGCCCCTCGAGGGTGGTGCCGGCGCGCGGGCCGTCGTCCTTGCTGACCACGGTGCCGTCCGGCGTGGTGACCGGGGTGATCTCCCGCTCCCAGAAGCCGTTCGCGATCGCCTGCTCGGCCAGGTTCTGGCTGCGCACGGCGAACTCGTCCATCTCCTGGCGGGAGACGTCCTTGAGCAGCGCGAGGTTCTCCGCGGTCTGGCCCATGGCGATGTAGGCGTTGGGGAGCTCGCCGTCCTCGCGCGGGTCCTGCCAGCTCTCCGCGCCGCTCTCGGCGGTCTTGGCGACCCGGGCCTCGGCGTCGGCGAAGCGCGGGTTGTGGGTGTCCGGGATGGCGTCGGAGTTGCCCTTGGTGAAGCGGGACACCAGCTCGACGCCGGCGGAGATGAACACGTCGCCCTCGCCGGCCTTGATCGCGTGCAGCGCCATCCGGGTGGTCTGCAGCGAGGAGGAGCAGTAGCGGGTGATCGTCGTCCCGGGCAGGTGGTCCATCCCCATCAGGACGGCGACGACCCGGCCCATGTTGAAGCCCTGCTCACCGCCGGGGAGGCCGCAGCCCAGCATCAGGTCGTCGATGTCGGTCGGGTCCAGCTGCGGCACCTGGTCCAACGCGGCCCGGGTGATCGTCGCGGCCAGGTCGTCCGGACGGAGGTCCTTGAGCGACCCCTTGAACGCGCGGCCGATGGGGGAGCGGGCGGCGGCGACGATGACGGCTTCGGGCATGGGTCCTCCACGATGAGGCGCGCCACCTCGGAGGCGGCGACGGACGTCAGATGACCCGAACCTACCCCCGGGTAGCTCCGCCGTCCGTCGGCGGCGGGGCGCTCACTGCGGTGCGGCCTCCAGCACGGACTCGTCGGCCTGCTCGGGCGTCGGGATCTCCGGGGGCCGCCGTCGACGGAGCCGGGCCCAGGGGCCCCGGGGACCGGTCTCGTTGCCGCGGACGGCGGTCGGCTGCACCTCGGTGCCGGTGCGGCCGGCGGCTCGGGCCGCGGCCTGGGCGACCGGCCGGACGGTGTCCCGGCGCAGCCGCAGCCCCCGGTCGGCTGCCGCGGGCCACACGCCGATCGAGTCGGCGATCGAGGGCAGCATCGAGGCGGCCGCCGCGGCGTACCCGGCCGCCGACGGGTGGAACTCGTCGTGGCTGAAGAGTTCCCGGTCGCTGGCGAACGAGGGGCCGAGGACCGAGCCGAGGGAGACGGTGCGCCCGCCCTCGGCGACCACGGCGATCGTCTGCGCGGCGGCCAGCTGGCGGCTCCAGCGCCGGGCCAGCACCCGCAGCGGCTGGGCGATCGGCCGGATGGTGCCCAGGTCGGGGCAGGTGCCGACGACGACCTGGCAGTCCGCGGCGATCAGCCGGCGCACGGCCTCGGCCAGCGCCCGCACCGAGTCCGCGGGCCGGGCCCGGCTGGTGACGTCGTTGGCGCCGATCATGATCAGGGCGACGTCGGGTCGTTCGAGCAGGGCCTGGTCCACCTGGGCGGTGAGGTCCTTGGACACGGCGCCGGACCTGGCGAACTTGGCCAGCCGGACCGGCCGCTCGGCCAGTTCCGCCAGCGCTGCGGCGATCAGCACACCAGGGGTCTGCCCGGCGTCGTCCACCCCGAGCCCCACGGCACTGGAGTCGCCGAGCACCGCGAGCACGAGCGGCTTGCCGCGACCGCGGCCGTACACGCCGTTGCCGGTGGGCGGGTCGGCCTCGGACGGGTTCGCCTTGACCCGGCGCCGGGCGGCCCGCGCCTCCTGGCGCAGCAGCGCCACCAGCGCGGCGCCGGCCAGCCCCACGCCGCCACCGCCGTAGGCGGCGCCGGTCGCCAGCCGCCGCGCCCTGCTCGCTCGTGTCACCCGGCCCGTCCTCTCTCCTGGCTCCTCGGCCGCGTGCTGCGGCCCGGAGCGCTGAATCCCAGGCTAGCCACCCCCTACGGTGGCGCTGTGGACGAACGCGCTGAGATCACCCCTGCTGGCGGGGACCCCGCCGACCGGCAGCAACAGATCGTCGACGTCCTCGTCGACGCCTTCTCCGACCTCATGGCCGCCGATGCCGACGCCTTCCGGACCAAGTTCCGCAAGATGGCGGCGGATCCCTTCGCCTTCTACCGCGGGTCGGCATGCCTGTTCTACGCCGACATGGCGACGCTGGAGGACCCCTGGTGTGACGAGCGGACGTCGCGCGTGTGGATCCAGGGTGACCTGCACGCGGAGAACTTCGGCACCTACATGGACGGGCAGGGCCGGATCGTCTTCGACGTCAACGACTTCGACGAGGCCTATCTGGGCCACGTCAGCTGGGACCTGCGCCGGTTCGCCGCCAGCTTCGCCCTCCTCGCCTGGCGCAAGGCGCTCGGCGACGACGTGATCGACGCCGTGCTGCGCCGCTACCTGGAGTCCTACCTGGACCAGGTGCACGCCTTCGTCGCCGCCGACGACGACCGCTCCTTCGCCCTCCGCCGGGAGAACACCGAGGGTGCGGTGCACGAGCTCGTGCTGGAGACCACCGAGCACACCCGGATCGCGCTGCTGGAGCGGATGACGGTGATCGAGGCGCACCAGCGCCGCTTCGCGGACCGTCCGCGCACCCGCCGGCTGGACGACGACGAGCGGGACCGGGTGCTGGCCGCCGTGGAGCGGTACCGGGAGACGCTCCCGCCCGGCAAGCGCCGCCGGGAGGTGACCTACGACGTGAAGGACGTCGTCGCCACCGGTGGCTTCGGCATCGGCAGCGCCGGGTTGCCGGCCTACAACGTGCTGATCGAGGGGTACGACCAGGCGCTGGAGAACGACGTCGTCCTGTCGATGAAGCAGGGCAACGTGCCGGCGCCCAGCCGGGTGGTGACCGACCCGGAGATCCGCCGGCACTTCGAGCACGAGGGGCACCGGACGGCGATGAGCCAGCGGGCGCTGCAGTCCTACGCCTCGGCCTTCCTCGGGCACACCGAGATGGACGGCGTGGGCTACGTGGTCGCCGAGCTCTCGCCCTACGAGCTGGACCTGGACTGGGACGACCTGACCGAGCCGGAGGAGATCCTGCCCGTGGTCGCCCAGCTGGGGCGGGCCACGGCCAAGATGCACTGCGTCGGGGACGCCGACAGCGACCACGAACTGGTCGACTTCCAGACCGAGGACGCGATCACCGAGATGATCGGTGACCGGCGCGAGGAGTTCATCGCCGACCTGATCGACTTCGCGCACTCCCACGCCGAGCGCACCCGCGCCGACCACCGGCTCTTCGTCAACGCCTTCCGGTCCGGACAGATCCCCGGGGTCAGCTCCAGCGGAGCCCACCCGGTCACCTGATCGGCAGCTCGATCAGCATGCCGCGGTGCCCGCCCACCGGCCGCAGGTCGTACTCGTCGGTGACGATCTGGAAGCCCAGGCGCTCGTAGAAGCCGACGGCGGACGCCCGGGCGTCGCACCAGACCAGCTGCCCGCCGCAGGCAGCCACCCGGGCCAGGCCCGCGGCGACCAGCGCCCGGCCCGCGCCGAGCCCCCGAACCCGCGGGTCGGTGGCCATGCCCCGCAGCTGCCAGGAGCCCTCGCCCTCCCGCCAGGGGCAGTCGCGCGGGTGGAAGCGGACCACGCCGACCACCTCGTCCCCGTTGATCCGGGCGGCCAGGTGCAGCGTGTACGGAGCGTCGTCCTCGTCGATCTCGACCGGTCGGCCCTGGCGCAGCTCCTGGGCGCGCAGCGGGTAGGTCGCCGCCGCGTCGACCTGCTCGATGGTGATCGTCCCGGACTCCGCCTCGGTGGTCACGACAACAGTCTCCTCGATCCTGGGCGGTCCCGTCGCCGGAGCCGGCCCTGTGCGACGACTGACCTGATCAGACCCCTCCTGCTGCACCCCACGAGGGTGCAGCAGGAGCAGTCACCTGGTCACCCTCCGTCACCGGCCGCGACGACCGCGGCGCGTGCGCAGGTAGTCGGCGACGACGTACTCGCCGAGTCGCTCGCTGTCGGGCTGGAACACCCGGCCGCCGGCCCGCGCGGTGATGTCGTGCACGAACTCCACCAGCCCGGGCTCGGGGTCCAGGGCGAAGACGTTGAGCGTCGCGCCGGTGCGGGCCACCCGCTCCACCTCGGCCACCGTGCGGGCGATCGTCTCGGGCATCGGCGGCCAGCAGAAGTACGGCGTCCCGTCGTCCTCCAGGTGGGCGGTCGGCTCCCCGTCGGTGACCACCAGCACCACCGGCTCGGCGTCCCGGTGCCGGGCCAGGAAGCGGCGGGCCAGCATCAGGCCGTGCTGCAGGTTGGTGCCCTGCAGGGTGTCCACCGACAGCTCGGCCAGGGTCTCCGGGCGGAGCACCTGGGCGGTGGAGGAGAAGCCGATGATCTCGATGGCGTCCTGCGGGAACTGGGTGGTCACCAGCGAGTGCAGGGCCATCGCCGTCGACTTCGCCGCGCCCCAGGTGCCGCGCAGCGCCATCGAGTAGGACAGGTCGACCAGCAGGGCCACCGCGGCCCCCGTGCGCCGTTCGGTCTCCACCACCTCGAAGTCCTCGACGGCGATCTGCACCCGGCGCTGGCCCTCCTCGCGGGGGCTGCCGGCGCTGCGCAGCACCGCGTTGCGCACCGTGCGGACGACGTCCAGCGGCTGCTCGTCGCCGAACCGCCACTCCCGCGAGGCCCCGGTCAGCTCCCCGGCGGCGCCGGCGTCGGCGACGTCGTGCTCCCCGCGACCGGTGGCCGACAGTTTCGCGAACACCCGGCGCAGGGCCGTGGCACCCAGCCGGCGCACCGCCTTGGGGGAGAGCTGCAGTGCCCCCTCCGAGCGGTCGAGCCAGCCCTGCCGCTCGAGCTCCCGCTCCAGCCGACGCAACGCCGCGAGGTCGTCGACGGCCGAGCGGCCCAGCGCCTGCTCCAGCAGCTCCTCGTCCACGTCGGCCAGCGAGGCGCCGGCGTAGCCCTGGGACAGCTGCTGGGACAGCGCCTCCAGGTCGGCGAGCTCGGCGACGGCGGTCGTCGCGTCGCCCAGCCCCAGCGGTTGGTCCCCGTCGGGCACCGGGCCGCGCTGGCCCCACGGCAGGTCCGGCCGGGCCTGCCGCAGCGCATCGGACAGGTGCGCCATCTCGCTCTGCAGCCCGAGGTCGCCCATCGCCTGGCCCATCAGGTCCTGCAGCTCGGCCCGCTGCTCGGCCGACAGCCCGGCCATCATCCGCTCCTGGGCGGCCGCCCGGCGGGCGAGGGAGTCGATCAGCTCCTCCACCGACTGCGGGTCGTCGGGGAAGAACTGCCCGTGCCGGTCCATGAAGTCGGCGAACTGCTGGTCGGTGTCCTCGCCCCGGTTGTGCGCATCGACCAGCGCGGACAGGTCGGCGACCATGTCCTTGACCGCCTGCATCGCCGCGCCGTCGCCGTCCTGCATCTGCTGCAGGGCCTGCTTCATCCCCTGGAACGAGCTGTCCAGCACCTCCTGCCGCAGCAGCTCCTCGATCTCCCGGTAGGCCTGGGCGGCCTCGGGCGAGCGCCAGGCGTGGTCCTTCAGCGCGCGGACGGCCCCGGCGGTGTCCTCCGGCAGCGTGTCGAGCTCGGCCTCGGCCAGCCGGGCGGCGTCGTCGGGGTCGGGGAACAGCGCCGTCCGCTCGGCCTCGACCGCCCGGTCCAGCAGTTCCCGGACCTGCTCCAGCGTGCCGTCCAGTCGGCCGGCCTCGCGGGCCTGGCGCAGCCGGTCCCGGACGGTGCGGCGCAGCTGGTCCAGGCCGCGCCGACCGTCGACACCGCGGCGCAGCAGGTCGCGCATCGCCTCCCGCACGCCGCTGCCGGCCAGCACCTGGTCGCCGATCTCGTCGACCGCGGACGCCACGTCGTAGGGCGGCGCCAGGGGGTCGGGCCCGCCCCGCCACTTCCCGTACCGGTAGCCGCCGTGCCGTCGCTGCGGCATCTCAGGCTCCGTAGACCGTGCGCGAGCCGTCGGTGTCCTTGGCCAGCCGGCGGGTCAGCCACAGCCCCTCCAGCGCGAACTCGACGGCGGCGGCGGCCTGCTCGGCGGACTGCTCGCCCTCGGGCACCCCGAGCCGGCCGAGCAGCTGGGCCAGGTGCGGGATGGTGCCCAGCTGCCCGAGCAGGACGGCGGCCGGCACCAGGTCACCGGACTCCACGGTGTCCCCGCCGGTGAAGTGCTCCTGCAGACCGGTGAGGTCGAGGCCGCCGCAGCGGGCCCGGAAGGTCTGCGCGGTCGCCTGGCGCAGCAGGTGCTCGAGCACCTCCAGGTCGCGGTCGTCGTCGGCGTCGCTGCCGGAGTCGGCGAACTCCACCTTCCCGCGGCTGGCCGGGACGATGCTGGGCAGGTCGACCACCCGCGCCACCGGCCGGCTCTCCCCGGCGACGGCGGCCCGGCGCACCGCGGAGGCGGCCACCGTCTCCAGCCCGGCGATGGCGAACCGGGCGCTGACCCCGGAGCGCTGGTCGACGTGGCTGGACTCGCGGACCAGCCGGGTGAACCGGGCGACGATCTCCACCAGGTGCTGCGGCACCAGCGGGGTGCCGAGCTCGCCGCTCCCGCCCAGCCAGGTCGTCTGGGCCTCCTGCTCCAGCAGGCGCACCTCGTCGGCGAGCTCGATCGGGTAGTGGGTGCGCACCTCGGCACCGAAGCGGTCCTTCAGCGGGGTGATGATCCGGCCGCGGTTGGTGTAGTCCTCGGGGTTGGCGCTGGCCACCAGCAGCAGGTCCAGCGGCAGCCGCACCCGGTACCCGCGGATCTGGATGTCCCGCTCCTCCAGCACGTTGAGCAGCGCGACCTGGATCCGCTCGGCCAGGTCGGGCAGCTCGTTGACGCTGAAGATGCCGCGGTTGGTGCGCGGCACCAACCCGTAGTGGACCGTCTCCGGGTCGCCCAGGGTGCGGCCCTCGGCGACCTTGATCGGGTCGACGTCGCCGATCAGGTCGCCGACGCTGGTGTCGGGGGTGGCCAGCTTCTCGCCGAACCGCTCGCTGCGGTGCAGCCAGCCGACCGGGGTCGCGTCGCCGTGCTCGGCGACCTGACGGTGCCCCCAGACGCTGATCGGCTGCAGCGGGTGCTCGTTGAGCTCGCTGCCGACCAGCACCGGGGTCCACTCGTCGAGCAGGCCGACCAGGGTGCGGATCAGCCGGGTCTTGCCCTGGCCGCGTTCGCCGAGCAGCACCAGGTCGTGCCCGGCGATGAGCGCCCGCTCGACCTCGGGCACGACGGTGTCCTCGAAGCCGACGATGCCGGGCAGCGTGGGCTCGCCGGCGGCCAGCCGGGCGAGGAGGTTCTGGCGGATCTCGGCCTTGACCGGCCGGGGGGCGGCTCCGCTGGCGCGGAGCTCGCCGAGAGTGGTGGGAGCGGGAGGGGTGGGGGACTGGGTGGTCCCCGTCAGTGCGGCGTCCGTCACCTCGACCACGGTACGACGGACCTGTGACACCCGGGTGTCCGTCACACCGCGCATCCGCGGACTGCGAGGATCGGCGGCGTGTCCGTCCCCGGTGCAGTGCCCCTGGTCAGCGGTGCCGACGTCGAGTCGGCCGCGCGGTTGCTGGACGGCGTGGTGCGCCGGACGCCGCTGGAGCACTCCCGCGCGCTGGCGGAGCGGGTCGGCGGGCCCGCGTGGCTCAAGTGCGAGAACCTGCAGCGCACCGGCTCGTTCAAGATCCGCGGCGCCTACACCCGGATCGCCCGGCTCAGCGACGCCGAGCGCGCCCGGGGCGTGGTCGCGGCCAGCGCCGGCAACCACGCACAGGGCGTCGCGCTGGCCGCCCGCGAGCTGGGTGCGGCCGCGACCGTGTTCATGCCGGAGAGCGCCCCGCTGCCCAAGGTCGCCGCCACCCGCGGCTACGGCGCGGACGCCCGGCTCGGCGGGGAGACCCTCACCGAGGCGATCCTCTCGGCGGTCGAGTACGCCGACCGGACCGGCTCGGTGTTCATCCACCCCTTCGACCACCCCGACGTCATCGCCGGGCAGGGCACCGTGGGCCTGGAGGTGCTCGAGCAGTGCCCGGACGTGGCCACGGTGGTCGTCTGCACCGGCGGCGGCGGGCTGGTGTCCGGGATCGCCGCCGCCGTGAAGGCCCGCCGTCCCGACGTCCGGGTGGTCGCGGTCCAGGCGGCGACGGCAGCCGCCTTCCCCGCCTCGCTGGCTGCCGGTCGGCCGGTGCCGCTGACCAGCATGGCGACGATGGCCGACGGCATCGCCGTCGCCGCCCCCGGTGACCTCACCCTGGCGCACGTCTCCGGCCTGGTCGACGACGTCGTGACGGTCAGCGAGGGCGACCTCTCCCGGGCGCTGCTGTTCTGTCTGGAGCGCGCGAAGCTGGTGGTCGAGCCGGCCGGGGTCGCCGCGGTCGCCGCGCTGCTGGCCGACCCCGCCGCGTTCGCACCACCGGTCGTGGCGGTGGTCTCCGGCGGCAACATCGACCCGGTGCTGATGATGAAGGTCGTCCAGCACGGCATGGCCGCCGCCGGCCGCTACCTGTCGCTGCGGGTGCAGGTGCCCGACCGGCCCGGCTCGCTCGCCGGGCTGCTGCGGGAGCTGGCCGGGCTGGCCGCCAACGTGCTCTCCGTCGAGCACGAGCGGTTGACGCCGCGCCTGGTGCTGGGCGAGGTGGAGGTCGGCGTGCACCTGGAGACCCGCGGCCCCGACCACGCCGAGCACGTGCTGGCCGCGCTGTCCGCGGCCGGGTACGCCCCTCGCGTCGACTGACCGGCGCGGCCCGATGAGTTCTCCGGGTGGGGCGGGTCTGCACCCCTGAGCCGTCGCACCGCGACGGCCGGACGGACCACGCGTCGTCGGAGGAGTGTTCATGGAACGGACCCGCCTGGTGCCCGGAAAAGACAGTGATAACCGTCGGTGGGCGGGCCTAGCGTGCGCGGCATGACCGATGCCGTCGTCGTCGAGGGGCTCGTGAAGCGCTTCGGGGAGAACACCGCGCTCGGTGGGGTCGACCTCACCGTGTCCGAGGGCACCGTCCTCGGGCTGCTGGGGCCCAACGGCGCCGGCAAGACCACCGTCGTCCGGATCCTGAGCACGCTGTTGCAGCCCGATGCCGGGCGGGCGGAGGTGGCCGGGCTCGACGTGGCCACCCAGGCCGACCAGGTGCGCGCCACGATCGGGCTGACCGGTCAGTACGCCGCGGTCGACGAGTACCTGACCGGGCACGAGAACCTGGAGATGGTCGGGCGGCTGTACCGGCTCGGCAAGCGCGAGGCCAGGTCGCGCGCCGGCCAGCTGCTGGAGCGCTTCGACCTCGCGGACGCGGCGAACCGCCCGGCGAAGACGTACTCCGGCGGCATGCGCCGTCGGCTGGACATCGCCGCCTCGCTCATCGCCCGGCCCCGGGTGCTGTTCCTCGACGAGCCGACCACCGGGCTCGACCCGCGCAGCCGGCTGGGCATGTGGGAGTTCATCGCCGACCTGGTCAGCGACGGGACGACGATCCTGCTCACCACCCAGTACCTGGAGGAGGCCGACCGGCTGGCCGACCGGATGGTGGTCATCGACCGCGGCAAGGTGATCGCCCGGGGCACCGCCGACGAGCTGAAGGCCCAGGTGGGCGGCGAACGGCTGGAGCTCACCGTGGGCACCGTCGAGCAGCTCGCGGTGGTGACCGACGCCCTGCGCCCGCTCTCCCACGGCGAGCTGCACGCCGACCGGCAGACCCGGCGGCTGTCGGTCCCGGTCACCGGCGGCACCGACACGCTGGCCGAGGCGCTGCGCCGGCTGACGGGCACCAGCGCGCAGGTGCTCGACATCGGCCTGCGCCGGCCCGACCTGGACGACGTCTTCCTCACCCTCACCGGACGCTCCGCAGAGGACGCCGACACCGCCACCGACGCCGAGCCCTCGGCCACCGTCAGTGCAGGAGCGCAGTCATGAGCAGCACGCTGGCCGAGACCGTCTCCGACAGCGTCGTCATCACCAAGCGGAACCTGATCAAGGTCAAGCGGGTGCCCGACCTGATCGTCTTCGCGACCCTGTCGCCGATCATGTTCGTGGTGCTGTTCCGCTACATCTTCGGTGGCGCCATCAACCTGCCGCCGGGCATCAGCTACGCCGAGTTCCTGCTGCCGGGGATCTTCGCCCAGACAGTGGTCTTCGGCTCCACCGTCACCGGGGCGAGCATCGCGGAGGACCTGCAGAAGGGGCTGATCGACCGGTTCCGGTCCCTGCCGATGTCGCGGTCGGCGGTGCTGATCGGCCGCACCGTCGCCGACCTGGGGCTCAACGTCATCTCGATCACGGTGATGGCGCTGACCGGGTACGCCGTGGGCTGGCGGATCAACTCCTCGATCGCCGAGGCGATCGGCGGGTTCCTGGTGCTGCTGATCTTCGCCTTCGCCATCTCCTGGCTGATGGCGCTGGTCGGCCTGCTGGTCCGCACCCCGGAGGTGGTCAACAACGCGAGCTTCATCGTGATCTTCCCGTTGACGTTCGCTTCCAACGCCTTCGTCCCGCTGGAGAGCTTCCCGGCGCCGCTGCGGGCCTTCGCCGAGTGGAACCCGGTCTCCACCGTCGTCCAGGCGGCCCGGGAGCTGTTCGGCAACGTCCCCGCCGGGGCCCCGGTCCCCGACGTCTGGTCGCTGCAGAACCCGGCGCTCTACACGGTGCTGTGGACCGTCGTGATCCTGCTGGTCTTCGTGCCGCTGGCGGTTCGGGCCTACCTGCGCACCGCCAGCCGCTGAGGCCGTGGGCCTCTCTGCCCCCGCCGCTCGCAGGCTCCCGGCGGGACGCTGCAGCGAGGCCGCGGGTGACGGCCGGCCGGGCGTGGGGGTGAAGATGGGCGGGATGAGCACCACTGCACCGGCTCCCTCGCCGGACTCCGCGTCCCTGTCCGCGTCGAACCCGCTGGCCGCCCCGTCGGCGCTGCCCTACGAGCTGCCCCCGTTCGCCGACATCTCGCTGGAGCACTGCCGGGAGGCGCTGCTGGCCGGGATGGCCGAGCAGCGGGCCGAGGTCGCCGCCCTGCTGGCCGACCCGGCCGAGCCGACGTTCGAGAACACCGTCGTGGCCCTCGAGCGCTCCGGCCAGCTGCTCGGCCGGGCGGAGGCGGTGTTCTGGAACCTGTCCTCGTCGATGTCCAGCGACCGGCTGCGGGAGATCGAGCGGGAGGTCGCCCCGCTCTCGGCGGCCCACTCCGACGCGCTGCGTCTGGACCCGGCGCTGTTCGCCCGGATCGACGCGGTCCACGCCGGGCGGAACGACGCCGGCCTCGACGAGGAGGCGGTCCGCCTGGTCGAGCGCTACCACCTGGACTTCGTCCTCGCCGGTGCCGGGCTGGACGACGCCGGGCGCGAGCAGCTCCGTGAGCTCAACCAGCGGCTGTCCGAGCTCTCCACGACCTTCGGGCAGAACCTGGTGGTGGCCACCGAGGCGGCGGCGGTGCTGGTCACCGACGAGACCGAGCTGGACGGACTGAGCCCCGCCGAGGTGCAGGCCGCAGCCGGCGCCGCCGCCGAGCGCGGGCACGACGGTGGGTACCTGCTCACCCTGGTGCTGCCCAGCGGCCAGCCCGCGATGGCCAAGCTGCGCAACCGGGAGCTGCGCCGCCGGCTGCACGAGGCGTCGCTGACCCGGGCCTCGGTCGGGGAGCACGACAACGGCCCGATCGCGGTGGAGATGGCGCACCTGCGCGCCGTCCGGGCGCAGCTGCTGGGCTTCGACACCCACGCCGACCTGATCGCCGCCGACCAGACCGCCCGCACGTCCGCTGCGGTCGACGAGCTGCTGGCCGCACTGGTCCCGCCGGCGATGGCCAACGCGAAGGCCGAGGGCGAGGTGCTCGCCGAGGTGGCCACCGCCGACGGGGTCGAGCTGGCCGCCTGGGACTGGTCGTTCTACTCCGAGCGGGTGCGGGCCGAGCGTTACGCCGTGGACAGCGCCGCGCTACGGCCGTGGTTCGAGCTGGACCGGGTACTGGTCGACGGGGTGTTCCGCGCCGCCGAGCTGCTCTACGGCCTCACCTTCACCCCGCGCCCGGACCTGCAGGGCTACCACCCCGACGTCCGGGTCTGGGAGGTCTTCGCCGACGAGCAGCCGATCGGGCTCTACCTGGGTGACTTCTTCGCCCGGGAGGGCAAGCGCGGCGGGGCCTGGATGAGCTCGTTCGTCAGCCAGTCCGGCCTGCTGGACACCCGGCCGGTGGTCTTCAACTGCCTCAACGTCACCCGGGCCGCGGCCGGGCAGCCGACGCTGCTGACCCTCGACGAGGTGACGACGCTCTTCCACGAGTTCGGGCACGCGCTGCACGGGCTCTCCTCGGCAGTGACGTACCCGCGGTTCAGCGGTACCAGCGTGCCGCGCGACTTCGTGGAGTTCCCCAGCCAGGTCAACGAGATGTGGGCGCTGTGGCCGGAGGTGCTGGCGCACTACGCCAAGCACGTCGAGACCGGGGAGCCGCTGGCGCAGGAGACGGTCGACGCGCTCGAGGCCGCGGCCCTGTGGGGCGAGGGGTTCGCGACCGTCGAGTACCTGGGGGCCACGCTGCTCGACCAGGCCTGGCACCGGATCGGGCCGGACACCGAGGTCGCCGACGCGCAGGCCTTCGAGGCGCAGGCGCTGGCCGACGCCGGTGTCGCCTTCGACCTGGTGCCGCCCCGGTACCGGACGACGTACTTCCAGCACGTCTTCGCCGGCGGCTACTCGGCCGGCTACTACTCCTACATCTGGTCGGAGGTGCTGGACGCCGACACCGTGGAGTGGTTCAAGGAGAACGGTGGGCTGCGCCGGGAGAACGGCGACGTCTTCCGTGGTGAGCTGCTCTCCCGCGGTGGCTCGGTCGACCCGCTGGGCGCCTTCGCCGCCGTCCGCGGCCGGGCCGCCGACACCGGGCCGCTGCTGCGCCGCCGGGGGCTGACGCCCGTCGCCTGACCCCGACACGCAGAACGCCCCTGCGCCAGGCGGGCTCGGGGCCCGCCCGGTCAGGTGGCGGACGTCGCTCTGCACGCGTTCCGTCCGCTCCGCACGTGCTGCAGCACGTGCAGAGCGGAGGAAGAGCGTGCAATGCGGCGAACGCGGCGGATGCGCGGCCGGTTTCAGAGCCAGGGGAGGGCGAGCACCAGGTCGAGGTCGTCGGGGGCAGCGCCGTCCCGGACCAGGCGGTTGGGCTGGCGGTGGCCGCAGGCGGTGCAGCGGTGCACCACCTGCCAGCCCTTGCCCGACTTCTCGACCAGACCGATGGGCTCCATCAGCTGCCGGCACTCGCTGGCCCGGTCGCCCGGCAGGTCGTCGACGTGCAACGACCACAGGCACCACGGGCAGTGGTTGCGGTAGTGCCCGTCGGTGTTCGCCGGCACCAGGGTCTGGCAGTGCCCGCAGACGAAGGTGGTGTTCTCCGCCCGCCGGGAACGCGCCCGCCCGCCGTCCACCGTGCCGGCCTCGTCCATCGCGCTCGTCACTGCCCTGGCCGGCAGGTCAGGGGATGAACGGCTCGACGGCCAGGACCTTCACGGAGATGTCCTTGCCGTTCGGGGCCTGGTAGGTGACCGTCGAGCCCGGCGCCGCGCCCACGATCGCCGAACCCAACGCGGACTCGGGGGAGTACACGGTCAGGTCGGTGGTGCCGGCGATCTCCCGTGAACCCAGCAGGAACCGCTCGGTGTCGTCCTCGTCGCCGTCGAAGGCGATCGTGATCACCGTGCCGACGGCGGCGTTGGTGGCCGTCGTCGGCGGCTGCCCGACCCGGGCCTTCCGCAGCAGGTCGGTGAGCTGGCGGATCCGGCCCTCGGCCTTGCCCTGTTCCTCGCGGGCCGCGTGGTAGCCGCCGTTCTCCTTGAGGTCACCCTCCTCGCGGCGGTCGTTGATCTCCTTTGCCATGGCCGGGCGGCTCGCCACCAGCTGCTCGAGCTCGGCTCGCAGCCGGTCGTGGGCCTCCTGCGTCAGCCAGACGCCCTGGTCCTGCTCGTCGGTGGGGGTGGCCACAGTCGCTCCCGGTGCTCGTCGTCGCGACCCGCTGCGCTCGCAGGTCACCGGTGGTCAATCCGAGCAACGTAACACCGGAGCCCGGCCCCGTGCAGCCGTCTACGGAACGGATCCGGCCGGGATGGCCCCCCGACCCCGGGGCCCACCGGAGTGGTGCGGGGCACACCAGGAGTCGCCGGGGTGCGTGCCACGACCCGTCGGCCGGGGGGACAATGGGTGTCGCGACCGGGCGTGCGTGTCGCGCACGGAGCAGGGCACCGTCGGGCACGGGTTCGACGAGCGGAGCGAGGAGCAGCACACGTGACCGAACCGGACCAGTTGCGCCTGCTCGCGGTGCACGCCCACCCCGACGACGAGTCGAGCAAGGGCGCCGCGACCATGGCCAAGTACGTCGCCGAGGGCGCCCGCGTGATGGTGGCGACCTGCACCGGCGGGGAGCGCGGGTCGGTGCTGAACCCGGCGATGGACCGCCCCGAGGTGTGGGAGCGGATGGCCGAGATCCGCAGCGAGGAGATGGCCCGGGCTCGGGAGGTCCTCGGTGTCGAGCAGGAGTTCCTCGGCTTCGTCGACTCCGGGCTGCCCGAGGGTGACCCGCTGCCGCCGCTCCCGGAGGGCTGCTTCGCCTTGGTGCCGGTCGAGGAGGCCGCTGCGCCCCTGGTCGAGCTGATCCGGCGGTTCCGGCCGCAGGTGGTGCTCACCTACGACGAGCGGGGCGGCTACCCGCATCCCGACCACATCAAGACCCACGACATCTCGGTGCACGCCTTCGAGGCAGCCGGTGACCCGGACCGCTACCCCGACCTCGGGGAGCCCTGGCAGCCGAGCAAGCTCTACTACCACATGGGCTTCACGCTGCCCCGGACGAAGGCGCTGCACGAGGCGATGCTGGCCGAGGGGGCCGAGTCGCCGTACACCGAGTGGCTGGCGAAGTGGGACCCGGCCAACGACATCTCCCACCGGGTGACCACCCGGGTGCCCTGCGCCGAGTACTTCCCGGTGCGGGACGCCGCACTGATCGCCCACGCGACCCAGATCGACCCCACCGGCCGCTGGTTCTCGGTCCCGCTGGACCTGCAGACCCGCACCTGGCCGACCGAGGACTACGAGCTGGCGCGGTCGCTGGTCGACGTCCCTGTCCCGGAGGACGACCTGTTCGCCGGCGTCCGCACCTCGGAGCGTGTCTCGTGACCACTGCACTCACCCTGCTCGCCGTCCAACAGCAACCGGTGCCGGAGGACGTCGGCAAGGGCGGTCCGTTCGGGCTGCTGCTCATCGTCGTGCTGCTGATCGCGGTGCTGTGGCTCGGCCGGTCGATGGGCCGGCACCTCAAGAAGGTGCCGCGCAGCTTCGACCCGGCCGACCAGGTCCCGGACAGCCCGGCCGAGCTGATGGTCGACGTCCCGGCCCGGGAGCCGGGGGCCGAGCTGCTGGACACCCTGCGCCGGGCGCCGCTGGCCATCGAGCCGCCACGCCGTCCGCAGGACGGCGACGGCTGGGGTGGGCGGCCCGCCGCCTCCTGACCGACCCGGGCGCAGCCCGCAGTGGGGGCGGGCGCCGGGTGGGAGACCCACCCGGCGTCCTCGGGGACACGAGGTCCCACGGTCACCAGCGGTGCGCCACGTCGTTCACGAGCCGGGGGGTGTGGTCGCTGTTCGGCGTACCCGCCAGGGTTCGGCGGGTCGCCTGGTGATGCTGTCGAACCAGCGGCGCGCGACCGACCTCTCGGCGGACGGCGCCGGGATCTGACCCGCGCGGGGGATCCTCGCCGGTGGCCGGCGCGGGAGGGGCCGCGGTCGGCGATGATCCTCCGATGGCGACGCAGCAGGCCCGGCGCGACCCCGGACAGCAGGAACGACCCGGGCTCGGCCGGTTCGGCACCCGTGCGCTCGAGGTGGGCGAGAACGTCGTCTACGCGGGCATCGCGCTGTTCCTGGTGGTCAGCGCGCTCGTGCTGCTCGTCGTGGCCGGGAAGACGACGTGGGGGATGGTCGGCGACCTCTCCCAGGCCCCGGTGCTCGAGCTGCTCGACGTGCTGCTGCTCGTCTTCATCATCGTCGAGCTGCTGTTCGCGGTGCGGATCACCGTGGAGCGCCGTGAGCTGGTGGCCGAGCCGTTCCTGTTGGTCGGGATCATCGCCTCGATCAAGGAGATCGTCGTGCTGTCGGTCGAGGCGGCGGGGGTCCTGGGCAAGGGTGCGGAGTTCGACGACCGGATCACCGAGATCGCCGTCCTCGGCGTGCTGGTTGTCCTGCTCGGGTGCACGGCGTGGCTGCTGCGGCTGAAGGAGCGCGAGCCCGACGAGGGTGACGCGCCGCCGCGGGGCTGATCGGCCGGATCGGCCCCGCGGACCTCACCAGCGGTGGGCGACGTCCACCACGACGCGGGCGCCGTCGGGCTGTCCCGGCGCACCGGCGAGCACGAAGACCCGGAAGGGCAGCCGGGCCCGGGTGCCGACGGCCAGCGTCGTCTGTCCCTCGAAGGAGCCGCCCCAGGCGACCTGGCGCAGCGTGCGCGCGCCGGTGACGTCCACGACCTCCGTGCGGTCGGCGGGCTGGTACGTCGGCTCGTAGGTGTCGTCGTACGCGGGTGCCTGGACGACCACCTGCAGCACGGCGCCGCCCCGGACGGGCACCGGCGTCCCGGAGCCCTGGGCGCCCACCTGGTCGACGTACCGGACGAAGTAGCCGGCCGACCCCTCGGCACCCTGCAGGTCGACGACCAGCCGGTCGAAGCACGGGTGCTGCCCGGTGCGGACGTCGGTGATCGTGCCCCAGGGGCTGGCGGGCGGCTGGCTCTCCGGCAGTGATCCCCAGCGGATGCCGCAGTACGGGTCGCTGGCCGCCTGGGCCGGCAGTGCGCCGCCCAGCAGCGCGAGGGTGCTGAGCAGCACCACGACCAGCATGCGCGGACTCGTTCCGTTCCGGTTCACGGCCGCCTCCTCGAAGTCGTCCTCGGGTGGTGCCCGGTGCGGCTGCGGGGGGAACATGACGATCTTGTGACGCCGTCCGTCAGGCGGTGCCCTCCGCGGCGATCAGGTCGGCGACCTCCTGAGGGCGCACGCTGCAGTCGTCGCCGGAGTCCGGTTGGTCGGCGGCCAGCCCGGTGATGCCGACGTCCTCGACCGGCTGGAAGCCCAGCCGGTCGAGGTGGCGCGGCAGCCGGGCCTGGGCGTTGAGCACGTGGGAGCGGGACAGCCAGCCCAGGCCGTCCTCCACCTGGAAGTCGAGCCCGCCGCCGGGGGCGCGGCGGACGTGCCCGGGGGAGGGGAGCAGGCCGGCCAGCTGGATCGCCTGCTCGGGGTACAGGGTGTCCGGCGGGGTGTCGAAGTAGTACCAGCTGGCCGTGCAGACGCCGTACAGCGTGGGGCCGAACTGGGCGTGGTTGACGTAGAGCTCGAGCATCCGACGGTCGTCGACGACCAGGGCCAGCTCCGCGGCCAGGCCGGCCTCCACCGCCTTGCGCCAGGCGCTCAGCTCCTGGTTGAGGAACAGGTTCTTGGCCACCTGCTGCGGGATGGTCGAGCCGGATGGGTCGTCCTCGCCGCGCAGGTGGGCCTGTGCGCGGGCGAGCAGCGACTCCCACTCGAAGGCGCCCGAGCGGTAGGGGAGCGGGGCGTCCTCGTGGGCGATGACCGCGGCGAGGAAGTTCCGGGAGACGTGCTCGACCGGCACGGACTGCTGGATCGAGCCGGCCGGGTTGGCGGCCATGAACGCCGTCGTCGGCGGGTCGATCCAGCGCAGCGACACCATCACCAGCGCCTGGAGGACGAAGACGACGGCGACCAGCCGGCCGAGCGCCCGGAGGGCGCCGCGGCGCCCTCCGGGGCGACGGCCCGGCCACGTGCGCCGGGGGCGCGGCTCCGGGGCCGGCGGCGGTGCGTCGTCGGATCGGCCGCCCCGCCGCCAGCGCCGCGCGGGGCGGGACTGCCCCTCGGCCGGCGGGCGTGGGTGCCAGCCGGCCGCGTCCGACGGTGGGCCGTACCGGTCGCCGCCGGCCGGGGGGAACGGGTCGGACGGGTACGCGGTGTCCGCAGGTGGCCCGTCGGCCGGGCGGCGGAACCGCACGGTCGGCTGGCGGTCCGGCGGGACGTGGGTCATACGGTGGAGCTCCCCAGGGGTCGACGCGAGCCGCCATCGTACGGGCGCCGGCCCGGCAGATGGCGCCGCTCGAGGCCCGCTGCGCCGTTCGGGCGGGGCCGGGGACGGGAAGGAGAGGGCCATGCCGAACCGCCTCGCCACCGCGACGAGCCCCTACCTGCTGCAGCATGCCGACAACCCGGTCGACTGGCGGGAGTGGGGCCCCGGCGCGTTCGAGGAGGCCCGTGAGCGCGGCGTGCCCGTGCTGGTCTCCGTGGGCTACGCGGCCTGCCACTGGTGCCACGTGATGGCGCACGAGTCGTTCGAGGACCCGCAGACGGCCGCACAGATGAACGCCGGCTTCGTCTGCGTGAAGGTCGACCGCGAGGAACGCCCGGACGTCGACAGCGTCTACATGACCGCCACCCAGGCGCTGACCGGCCACGGCGGCTGGCCGATGACGGTCTTCACCACGCCGGACGGCGCACCGTTCTACTGCGGGACCTACTTCCCGCCCCGGCCACATCCGCAGCTGCCGGCGTTCCGGCAGGTGCTCAGCGCGGTGAGCGAGGCCTGGGCCAGTCGGCGCGACGAGCTGGAGTCGGCGGGGGAGAGCGTCGTGGCCGGCATCTCCAGTCGGCTGGACCTCGGCGACCCCAGCCCGCTGTCCGCCGACCTCCTGGACCGGGCCGTCGGCGTGCTCGCCGACAGCCACGACCGGCGCGCCGGTGGCTTCGGCGGCGCCCCGAAGTTCCCGCCGTCCATGGTGCTGGAGTTCCTGCTCCGCGCCCATGCCCGGCGAGGTGACCCCAACTCCCTCGGCATGGCCGTGCACACCGCCGAGGCGATGGCCCGCGGGGGCGTCTACGACCAGCTGGCCGGTGGCTTCGCCCGGTACTCCGTCGACGAGCACTGGGTGGTGCCGCACTTCGAGAAGATGCTCTACGACAACGCCCTGCTCCTGCGGGTCTACTCGCACCTGTGGCGGAGCACCGGGGCCCACTGGGCCCGTCGGGTCGCCGACGAGACCGCCGCGTTCCTGGTGCGGGACCTGGGTACCGCCGAGGGCGGGTTCGCCTCGGCGCTGGACGCCGACACCGAGGGGGTCGAGGGGCTCACCTACGTCTGGACGCCGGTTCAGCTGGTCGAGGTGCTCGGCGCGGACGACGGCGCCTGGGCCGCGGAGGCCTTCACCGTGACCCCCGAGGGGACGTTCGAGCACGGCAGTTCCACCCTGCAGCTGCTGCGCGACCCCGACGACGCCGGGCGGCTGGCCAGGGTGCGGGCGGCGCTGATCGCTGCACGGGCGCAGCGCCCGCAGCCGGCCCGCGACGACAAGGTGGTCACCGCTTGGAACGGGCTGGCGATCGCGGCCCTGGCCGACCACGGCGCGTTGACCGGCGACCCGGGGCTGGTCGGGGCCGCGGCTCGGGCAGCCGCGCTGCTGCATCAGGTCCACTGGGTGGACGGACGGTTGCGCCGCGCCTCCCGGAACGGCTCGGTTGGGGCCAACGCGGGGGTCCTCGAGGACTACGGCGACCTCGCCGAGGGGCTGCTGGCGCTGCACGCAGCCACCGCTGACGGGCGGTGGCTGAGCTGGGCCGGGGAGCTGCTCGACGTCGTCGCCGCGCAGTTCGTCGACGGCGAGGGGCAGTGGCACGACACGGCAGCGGACGCCGAGGCGCTCGTCCACCGCCCGTTCGACCCGACCGACGGCCCCACGCCGGCGGGCATCGCGGCGGCTGCGGGCGCGCTGGTCGGCTACGCGGCGCTGGCCGGCTCGCCGGAGCACCGGGCCCGCGGGGAGGCGGCGCTCGCGTCGCTGGCCGGGTTGGTGGCGCAGGCGCCGCGGGCGGCCGGCTGGGCGGCGGCGGTGGGGGAGGCGCTGTTGGCCGGCCCGCTGGAGGTGGCCGTCAGTGGGCCGGCCGGTCCGGAGCGCGACGCGTTGACGGCCGCGGCACGTGCATCGGCGAGCCCGGGCGCGGTGGTGGTGGCCGGCGAGCCGGATGCTCCCGGCGTCCCGTTGCTGGCCGGGCGGCCGGTGCGCGACGGCCATCCGGCCGCCTACGTCTGCCGCGGTTTCGTCTGTGCGGCGCCGGTCACGGAGGTGTCCGCTCTCAGCGCAGCGATGGGGCCGGTGGTGAACTGATTACAGGATTACAGTGTGCGGTATTCGTTCCACCGAGGAGGAATCGTGCACGCACACCACCGCTTCCCACCCGAGGGCTTCCCTGGTCGCGGGCGTGCCCGTGGCCGCGCCGCGGACGCCCCCCCGCCGGTCGATCGCGCCGAGGTCGCCGGCTGGTTCGCCGGACGGCTCCCCGACGAGTGGTTCACCGGCCCGGTCGAGCTGGTCGTCGACCGGGACGAGATCACCGTCGTGGGGTCGGTTCCCGAGCCCGAGCCGGGTGACGGCGACCCGACGGCCGCCCGTGCGGGACGGATCGCCCGCTTCCGGGAGCAGACCCGCGGCCAGCGGATGGCGATCGCCGATGCCGCCCAGGAGCGTTACGGCCGGTCGGTCGCCTGGGGTGCGACCTGCGGCGACGTCCGGGAGCTGTTCACCACGCTCTCCGTGCCGGTGATGACCCGACTGCGGCAGCCCGAGCGTCTGGTGCTGGACACCCTGGTCGACGCCGGCGTGGCCCGGTCCCGGTCCGAGGCGCTGGTCTGGACCGTGCGCCTGGTCGGCCAGCACGCCGACGACTGGCTGGCCGAGCTGCGGCAGGCCATGGCCGCCGTCGAGGAGGTGCGCGCGCGGGGTCCCCGGTAGGAGGGCCGCGGGCCCGTGCGGGGGCCGGGGGACACTGGGTGCCGTGCCCGACACCGCTGAGCCCACCGACACCGACGTGCTCGTGGTGGGGGCCGGTCCCGCCGGGGCGGCTGCGGCCGCCTGGGCCGCGCGCGGCGGCGCCGACGTCGTCCTCGCCGACGCCGCCGTCTTCCCCCGGGACAAGACCTGCGGTGACGGCCTGACCCCCCGGGCCATCGCCGAGCTCGACCGGCTGGGGCTCGGCGACTGGGTGCGCTCGCACGGCCGCAACCGGGGGCTCCGGGCGGCCGGCTTCGGCCAGGAGCTGCTGCTGCCCTGGCCCGGTGGCGCGCTGCCCGACCACGGCGGTGCCGTCCCCCGCACGGAGCTGGACGCCCGGATCCGCTCGGTGGCCCTGGACTCGGGCGCCACCCCGCTGGAGGGTGCCCGCGCGGTGGACGTCGAGCGGGACGGCGACCGGGTGGCTGCGGTGGTGTTCCGCCGTCCCGACGGGTCGACGACGACGGTCCGCTGCCGCCGGCTGGTGGTGGCCGACGGCGTCCGCTCGCCGCTGGGCCGGGTGCTCGGCCGGGAGTGGCACCGCGACACCGTCTACGGGGTGGCCGCACGCGGCTACGTGCGCTCCGGTCGCAGCGACGACGAGTGGATCAGCTCGCACCTGGAGCTGCGTGGGGCCGAGGGGGAGCTGCTGTCCGGCTACGGCTGGGTGTTCCCGCTGGGTGCCGAGCGCGGTGAGGTCAACGTCGGGGTCGGCACGCTGGCGACCGAGCGCCGTCCGGCCGAGGTGCGGCTGCGCAGCCTGCTGGAGCTCTACACCGACCAGCGGCGCGCGGAGTGGCAGATCGACGGCGCCGTGCAGGCCCCCGCCAGTGCACTGCTGCCGATGGGCGGTGCGGTCTCCGGCGTCGCCGGGCGCAACTGGGCGCTGGTCGGGGACGCCGCGGGCTGTGTCAACCCGCTCAACGGCGAGGGCATCGACTACGGGCTGGAGACCGGCCGCAGCGTGGTCGACCTGTTCGACGACGACGACTGGTCGCACGCCTGGCCCACGACGCTGCGCCGGCACTACGGCGAGGCCTTCTCCATCGCCCGCCGGCTGGCCGGGCTGCTCACCGTGCCCAGGTTCCTGCCCGCCGCCGGCCCGGTGGGCATGCGGTCCCGGCTGCTGATGACCGTCGCCCTGCGGGTCATGGGCAACCTGGTGACCGACACCGACCGGGACGTCGTCGCCCGCGCCTGGCGCCGGGCCGGCCGGCTCTCGGTGCGGCTGGACCACCGCCCGCCGTTCGCCTGAGCCGCCCCTCGCCCGGGCTCGGGCACGACGCGCCGGACCGCCGCCTGCCCGCTACTGCGTGATGCGCAGCACTGTGCGTTCCACACCGACGAGCCGGAGGGCCCCGATGGACACCACGCAACTGCTCAAGGGGGTGCTGGACCTCGCCGTCCTCGCGGTGCTGGACGGGGAGGACGGCTACGGCTACGACGTCGTCCGGCGGCTGCGCGCCGGGGGGCTCGAGGAGGTCGGCGACGCCTCGGTCTACGGCACGCTGCGGCGGCTGTACGCCGCGGGCCACCTGACCAGCTACGTCGTCCCCTCGGCCGAGGGGCCGCACCGCAAGTACTACGGGCTCAACGTCTCCGGGCGGGCACAGCTGGAGATCGCGACCAAGACCTGGCAGGGCTTCGCCGACACGATGGCGGCCCTGCTGACGACCGATCCGGAGGTGGCGGCATGACCGGCGCGACGAGTGTGGGCCGGCAGGCCGAGGTGGCGGAGTACGCGGCGGCGGTGCGCGCCGCGCTGACCGACGTCCCGGCCGACCGGTGCGAGGAGCTGCTGGAGGACCTCGAGGACCACCTGGCGGAGGTGGCCGCGGACGGCGATGCGCCGCTGGAGTTCCGGCTGGGGTCGCCGCGCCACTACGCCGACGAGCTGCGGACCGCCGCCGGGTTGCCGGTCGCGCCGCCGGCCGAGGACGACCAGGTCGGCCTGACCGAGTTGGTCACCCGGCTCCGGTCCTGGGCGCCGGTGCGGCAGGTCGAGGCGTTCCTCCCCGAGCTGCGGCCGGCGTGGTGGGTGGTGCGGGCCTGGGCGGCGGTGACCGCGGTGGACGTGGTGTTCGTCGGGGGCACGTCCTTCCCGGTGCCCACCCTCGGGCTCGGCCCGGTCGGCCTGCTGATCACCGGTGCGGCGATCGCCTGGTCGGTGCGGCTGGGCCTGCAGGCCCGGGCGGAGGGGCGCGAGCCGGGGCGCCGCGCCGCCCTGGTCAACGCCGGGCTGGGGCTGCTGACGCTCGTCGCCCTGGTCGGCCTGGCCGACGGGCCCGGCGTCGCCACCGCCGAGCAGGTGTACGTCGAGGACGCGCAGCCGGACCACCTGGTGCACGAGGACGGCACGCCGATCACCAACATCCTGCCGTTCTCCTCCACCGGTGAACCGCTGACCGGCGTCCTGCTCTACGACCAGGACGGGCGCCCGATCGACGGGCTCGCCGACGCGACGGTCGACGGCGAGCAGGTCGAGACGGTGCCGGACGCACCGCTGCAGCCGGGGAACGCCTACCCTCAGCAGCGACAGGTGCTGAGCTGGGACCAGTACGGCGAGGAGACCGCCGTCCCGATGCCACTGCCGAGCATCGCGCCCAGCACCGGCGTCGCACCCAGCGCCGGCGTCACCCCGGAGCCGGAGCCGGTGCCGGCCGTGCCGGGGGAGACCCCCGGGACCGGTCCGGGCGCGCCGCCGACGCCCTGAGCGGCCGGCTCAGGTGAGCGGGGAGCGGTAGACCACGAAGTAGACGGCGATGTAGTGGCAGAGGGCGGCCACGATCGTCAGCGCGTGGAACACCTCGTGGTAGCCGAAGGTGCCCGGCCAGGGGTTGGGCCACTTGCTGGCGTAGGCGATCGCCCCGACGCTGTAGAGCAGGCCGCCGACGCACAGCAGCACCAGCGCGGTGACGCCGGCCAGTTGCAGGATGTCGACCAGCACGAACACCGCCGCCCAGCCCAGGGCCAGGTAGATCGGCACGCCCAGCCAGCGGGGTGCGTGCGGCCAGGCCACCTTCAGCGCCACACCCAGCACGGCACCGGCCCAGACGAGGGCCAGCAGCCACCGGCCGGTCGGTTCGGGGACGGCGAGCAGCGCGAACGGCGTGTACGTCCCGGCGATGAACACGAAGATCATCGAGTGGTCGGCGCGCTTCATCAGCTTCCAGCCGCGCGGTGACCAGCGTCGGCGGTGGTAGAGCGCGCTGACCCCGAAGAGCCCGAGGATGGTGAGGCAGTACAGCGCCACCGACCAGCCGGCGCGCGCGCCCTGCACGGCAGCGAGCGGGATGAGCACCGCCCCGGCGACGACCGACCCGAAGAACGCGAAGAGGTGCAGCCAGCCCCGCATCCGGGGGCGGGTGTCGGGGTGGTCGTACTCGTGGTCGCCGTACTCGGTCAGCGCCCACTCGCCCTGGCGCTCGACGGACTCGACCCGTTCGCCCTCCGCATGGACGGCCGCCACCGCCTCGCCGGCCGGCGCCTCGATCTCAGCGCCGTCAGCGGTGACCCGGGCGTGGTCCTCGTGGTCTGAGGAGACGCTCATGAGCCGAGGTTACGGAGCAGTGGGTACCGCGTCATCCCGGGCCGGGTGTGATCTCGCTGGGAACGCGCCGCCCGGTCCGGCGCGCGGTCCGGCCGCGCGGGGAGGCGGCACCTAGGGTGAGGGCGTGGTGGTGCGCGCGAAGGTCCGGGACGCGCTCACCGTCGTCTACGAGCGCAGGCTGGCCCGCGGCCTGGTGGGCGCCGACACCCCACGGCACGTCGGCGTGATCATCGACGGCAACCGGCGCTGGGCCCGGGCCATCGGCCTGGAGGACGTCAGCGAGGGGCATCGCCGCGGCGCGGACAAGATCGCCGACCTGCTCTCCTGGTGCGACGAGGCCGGGGTCGAGGTGGTCACCCTCTTCCTGCTGTCCACCGACAACCTCACCCGGCCGGCTCCCGAGCTCACCCCGCTGCTCCGGATCATCGAGGGCGTCGCCTGCGACCTGGCCGGCCCGGACCGGCGGTGGCACCTGCGGGCGGTGGGTGCCCTCGAGCTGCTGCCGGCGGAGACCGTCGCCGTGCTGACCCGGGCCGAGCGCGACACCCGGGAGCGGCCGGGGGCGACGGTGAACCTGGCGGTCGGCTACGGCGGACGCCGGGAGATCGCCGACGCCGTCCGGTCGCTGCTGGCCGAGCACGTCCAGCGGGGGACGACGCTGCCGGAGCTGATCGAGGTGCTCGACGCCGACCACATCGCCGAGCACCTCTACACCCGTGGGCAGCCCGACCCGGACCTCGTCATCCGCACCAGCGGCGAGCAGCGGCTCTCCGGGTTCCTGACCTGGCAGACCGCCCACTCCGAGTTCTACTTCACCGACGTCTACTGGCCGGAGTTCCGCCGAGTCGACTTCCTGCGGGCGCTGCGCGCCTACGCCGCCCGGCACCGCCGCTTCGGCAGCTGACCCGGCCCTGCCCGGGACGGCGCCCGGGGGCTGACAGACTCGGGGCATGGCAGCCGGCGCGGTCGACGTCCCCCTGGAGTACGTGCGGCTGGGGCTGCGCTTCGACCGGCTCGAACCCGGCTTCGTCGACGCCTACACCGGCGAGCAGCGGCTGCGGGCCCAGGTCGCCGACGAGCCGGCGCCGCAGCCGCACCAGCTGCGCGACCAGGCCCGGGCGCTGTTGGGCGAGCTCGACTCCGCCGCTCTGCCGGCCGACCGGACCGCCTACCTGCGCGGTCAGCTCACCGGTCTGGAGTGCAGCGCCCGCAAGCTGGGCGGGGAGCCGGTCGGCTTCATCGCCGAGGTCGAGGCCTACTTCCAGGTGTCGGTCGCCCTCGGCGACCCGGCCGAGTACGCCGCCGCGCACGCCGAGCTCGAGCAGCTGCTGCCGGGCAGCGGGACGCTGGCGGAGCGGTACGCGGTGCACCGGCGCCGGGAGGAGTGCCCCCCACAGCGGCTGGAGGAGGCGGTGCACGCGCTCTCCTCCGCACTGCGGGACCGGGTGCGCGGCCAGTACGGCCTGCCCGAGGCCGAGACGGTGCGCTACGAGGTGGTCACCGACAAGCCGTGGTCGGGGTTCAACTACTACGAGGGCGACTACCGCTCGCGGGTGGCGATCAACGCCGACCTGCCGCACCGGCTCGGTCAGCTGCCGCACCTGGTCGCGCACGAGTCCTACCCCGGGCACCACACCGAGCACTGCCGCAAGGAGCGGGGGCTGGTCGAGCGCGACCAGCACCTCGAGCACACCGTGTTCCTGGTCAACACCCCCGAGTGCCTGATGGCCGAGGGGCTGGCCGACCTGGGCGTCGAGGCGTCGATCGGCGCCGGGTGGGGCCCCTGGGCCGCCGACGTGCTCGGTGACCTGGGCCTGCGCTTCGACGGGCACCTGGCCGAGCGGGTCGCCGCCGCGGCCGCGCCGCTGAACCGGGTGCGCCAGGACGCCGCGATCCTGCTGCACGACCGCGGCGCCGACCCCGACGTGGTGATCGCCCACCTCCAGCGCTGGGGTCTGGTGAGCCGTGACCGCGCCGTCCAGCAGCTGCGGTTCCTCACCGACCCGCTGTGGCGGGCCTACATCTCCACCTACGTCGAGGGCTTCGACCTGCTCGCCGCCTGGCTGGCCGCCCGGCCGGCCGGGCAGCCCGTCGCCGACCGGTTCCTGCGACTGCTGGACGAGCCGCTGACGCCGGCGGTCGTCACCGCCGAGCTGGCCGGCGCCTGACCGTCGTGGCGAGCGGGACGACGGAGGAGCGACAGGCCCTCGGGCTGTGGATGGCGGGCTGGCTGGCGCTGTTCCTGCTGGCCGGGCTGCTGTGGCTGGGCGACGTGTCGCTGCAGTGGCCGGTGCTGCTGGTGCCGGCGGCCTGGGCGCTGGTGGTGCTCCGGCCGCGCCGGTCGTCCGCCGGGAGCTGAACCCGGTCGACTCCTGTCGGTGCACCGGTGGAGGATCCCCGCCGTGATCCACGCCCGCGGGCTCGCCCGCACCTTCCGGAAGAAGAAGCAGGAGGTGCACGCCGTCGCCGGCGTGGACCTCGACGTCGAGGCCGGGGAGATCGTCGGCTTCCTGGGCCCGAACGGCGCCGGCAAGACCACCACGCTGCGGATGCTGACCACCCTGCTCGAGCCCACCGCCGGCACCGCCACCGTGGCCGGCTGCGACCTGATCGCCGACCCGGTCGGGGTACGCCGCCGGATCGGCTACGTCTCGCAGAGCGGCTCGACCGCGCCCGAGGCCCGCGCCGGGGAGGAGGTCGTCGACCACGCCCGGCTGTACGGGATCAGCACCGAGGAGGCGACCGCCCGCGGCAAGCAGCTGTTCCGTGAGCTCGACCTCGACGGCCTCTGGGAGCGTCAGCCGAAGGCGATGTCCGGCGGCCAGCGCCGTCGGCTGGACATCGCGCTGGGCCTGGTGCACGTCCCGGGCCTGGTCTTCCTCGACGAGCCGACCACCGGGCTCGACCCGCAGGCCCGGGCGAACCTGTGGCAGCACATCCGCGGCCTGCGCGCCGAGCGCGGGACGACGGTGTTCCTGACCACGCACTACCTCGACGAGGCCGACGCGCTGTGCGACCGGATCCTGGTCATCGACTCCGGCCGCATCGTCGCCGCCGGCACCCCCGACCAGCTCAAGTCCGACGTCGGCGGCGACGTCCTGACCGTCACCGCCGAGCACGCCGACGCCGCCGGGCAGGTCGCCGCCCTGATGGCCGCGCTGCCCGGGGCGGAGGCTCCCCAGGTCGACGGCACCCGGGTGGTCGGCCGCGCCCCGAACGGCGGTGCCGCCCTGGTCGCCCTCGTCCGCGAGCTGGACGCCGCCGGCATCGCCGTGGCCGGCATCGAGAGCCGCCGGCCCAGCCTGGACGACGTGTTCCTCGGCCTCACCGGCCGGTCGCTGCGGGAGACCGGGGCGCCGCCCGCCGTCCCCACCGAGTCGCTGGAGGCAGCCCGATGAGCACGGTCGCGACCCCGCCGGAGGCCACCCAGCCCACGACCAGTGCCACCGCGACCAGCAACCTGGTCCGGGACACCTACACGGTCTTCGCCCGGGCGATGCGGATGTCGCTGCGCAACCCGGCCTGGCTGGTGATCAGCCTGCTGCAGCCGATCCTCTACATCACCCTCTTCGGCCCGCTGTTGACCTCCGACGCCGTCCAGCTGGGTGCGGGCAACGCCTACCAGGTGTTCGTGCCCGGGATCCTCGTCCAGCTGGGCATCTTCGGTGCGCTGTTCGTCGGGTTCGGGCTGATCGCCGAGTACCGGGCCGGGGTCATCGAGAGCCAGCGGGTCACCCCGGCCAGCCGCACGGCGCTGCTGCTGGGGCGGGTGCTGCGTGACGTCGTCGTCCTGCTGGTGCAGGGCACGCTGCTCGTGCTGGTGGCCATCCCGCTCGGGCTGCGCGCACCGGTGGCCGGGGTGCTGCTGACCCTGGTGGTCATCGCGCTGCTGGGGGCGGCGTTCGCCTCGGTCTCCTACGCGCTCGCGCTGACGCTGAAGAGCGAGGACGCCTTCGCGCCGCTGCTCAACGCCGTCGTCCTGCCGGTGCTGCTGCTCTCGGGCATCCTGCTGCCGATGTCGCTGGCCCCCGGCTGGCTGCAGGCGATCAGCGACGTCAACCCGCTCAAGCACGTGGTCGAGGGCACCCGTGCCTTCTTCGACGGCGACTACGGCAGCAGCACCGGCAGGACGACGGCGTTGAGCAGCGGCGCGAAGGCGTCCTCGCTCTTCAGCGTCAGCGCGAGCGCGTAGGAGACCGAGGCGAACGCCGCCCCCAGCAGCGCGATGACCACCAGGGTCAGCAGCACCCCGGCCACCGGTGCGCGCAGCCCGAGCGGGATGGCCACCAGCACGAGCAGCGTGCCCTGCACCAGCAGGACGACGACGTCACGCAGCACCCGCCCCAGCAGCAGCGCCGTGCGGCTGGCCGGGGTGACCCGCTGGCTCTCGATGACCCCGGCCCGGTACTCGGCGATCAGCCCGAACCCGACGAACAGCGCACCGAAGATGCCCAGCTGGACGAGGATCCCGGGCACGAACACCTGGTAGGCGTTGCCCGCACCCAGCTGGACGGCGTCGGAGGTCAACAGCGGGCCGAAGAGGGTGATGTAGAGGATCGGCTGCAGCAGGCTGATCACCAGCCAGGCCGGGTTGCGCAGCGACATCCGCATCGCCCGGGCGAAGACCGTGTAGGTGTCCCGGACCAGGTTGCTGGTCGCGGTGGCACTGGTCGTGGGCTGGGTGGCCTCCGGCGGGGTCGCGACCGTGCTCATCGGGCTGCCTCCAGCGACTCGGTGGGGACGGCGGGCGGCGCCCCGGTCTCCCGCAGCGACCGGCCGGTGAGGCCGAGGAACACGTCGTCCAGGCTGGGCCGGCGGCTCTCGATGCCGGCCACGGCGATGCCGGCGGCGTCCAGCTCGCGGACGAGGGCGACCAGGGCGGCACCGCCGTTCGGGGCGCGGCCGACCACCCGGGTGCCGTCGACCTGGGGAGCCTCCGCCCCGGGCAGCGCGGCCATCAGGGCGGCGACCTGCCCGGCGGCGTCGGCGTGCTCGGCGGTGACGGTCAGGACGTCGCCGCCGACGTCGGACTTGAGCTGGTCGGGGGTGCCGGCGGCGACGATGCGGCCGGAGTCGATGACCAGGATCCGGTCGCACAGCGCGTCGGCCTCGTCGAGGTAGTGCGTGGTCAGGAACACCGTCGTCCCGCGCTCGGCGCGCAGGCCGCGGATGTGCTGCCACAGGTTCGCCCGGGCCTGCGGGTCGAGCCCGGTGGTCGGCTCGTCGAGGAAGACCAGGCCCGGGACGTGCACCAGGCCCAGCGCGATGTCCAGCCGACGGCGCTGGCCGCCGGACATCGCCTTCGGCTGACGCTCCCAGAGGCCGTCGAGGTCGAGCTCACGGAACAGCTGCTTGCCGCGGGCGGTCGCCTCCTCGGTGCTGATCCCGTACAGCCGGGCGTGGTCGACGACCTCCTCCCCGGCGCGGGCCTCGGGCGCGGTCGAGCCGCTCTGCGAGACGTAGCCGATCCGGCGGCGTACCCCGACCGGGTCGGCGATCAGGTCGCAGCCGGCCACGGTGGCGGTGCCGGCGGTGGGCTCGAGCAGGGTGGTCAGCATCCGCAGCGTGGTGGTCTTGCCGGCGCCGTTCGGGCCCAGGAAGCCGACGATCTCCCCGGCCTCGACGTCGAGGTCCACGCCGGCGACGGCGTGCACCTCCTGCTTCTTCTTCCGGAAGGTGCGGGCGAGCCCGCGGGCGTGGATCACGGCGGGGATCCTCCACCGGTGCACCGACAGGAGTCGACCGGGTTCAGCTCCCGGCGGACGACCGGCGCGGCCGGAGCACCACCAGCGCCCAGGCCGCCGGCACCAGCAGCACCGGCCACTGCAGCGACACGTCGCCCAGCCACAGCAGCCCGGCCAGCAGGAACAGCGCCAGCCAGCCCGCCATCCACAGCCCGAGGGCCTGTCGCTCCTCCGTCGTCCCGCTCGCCACGACGGTCAGGCGCCGGCCAGCTCGGCGGTGACGACCGCCGGCGTCAGCGGCTCGTCCAGCAGTCGCAGGAACCGGTCGGCGACGGGCTGCCCGGCCGGCCGGGCGGCCAGCCAGGCGGCGAGCAGGTCGAAGCCCTCGACGTAGGTGGAGATGTAGGCCCGCCACAGCGGGTCGGTGAGGAACCGCAGCTGCTGGACGGCGCGGTCACGGCTCACCAGACCCCAGCGCTGGAGGTGGGCGATCACCACGTCGGGGTCGGCGCCGCGGTCGTGCAGCAGGATCGCGGCGTCCTGGCGCACCCGGTTCAGCGGCGCGGCCGCGGCGGCGACCCGCTCGGCCAGGTGCCCGTCGAAGCGCAGGCCCAGGTCACCGAGCACGTCGGCGGCCCAGGGGCCCCACCCGGCGCCGATCGACGCCTCGACGCCCAGGTCGGCCAGCCCCTCGGCCATCAGGCACTCGGGGGTGTTGACCAGGAACACGGTGTGCTCGAGGTGCTGGTCGCGCTCGACCAGCCCCCGCTCCTTGCGGCAGTGCTCGGTGTGGTGCCCGGGGTAGGACTCGTGCGCGACCAGGTGCGGCAGCTGACCGAGCCGGTGCGGCAGGTCGGCGTTGATCGCCACCCGCGAGCGGTAGTCGCCCTCGTAGTAGTTGAACCCCGACCACGGCTTGTCGGTGACCACCTCGTAGCGCACCGTCTCGGCCTCGGGCAGGCCGTACTGGCCGCGCACCCGGTCCCGCAGTGCGGAGGAGAGCGCGTGCACCGCCTCCTCCAGCCGCTGTGGGGGGCACTCCTCCCGGCGCCGGTGCACCGCGTACCGCTCCGCCAGCGTCCCGCTGCCCGGCAGCAGCTGCTCGAGCTCGGCGTGCGCGGCGGCGTACTCGGCCGGGTCGCCGAGGGCGACCGACACCTGGAAGTAGGCCTCGACCTCGGCGATGAAGCCGACCGGCTCCCCGCCCAGCTTGCGGGCGCTGCACTCCAGACCGGTGAGCTGACCGCGCAGGTAGGCGGTCCGGTCGGCCGGCAGAGCGGCGGAGTCGAGCTCGCCCAACAGCGCCCGGGCCTGGTCGCGCAGCTGGTGCGGCTGCGGCGCCGGCTCGTCGGCGACCTGGGCCCGCAGCCGCTGCTCGCCGGTGTAGGCGTCGACGAAGCCGGGTTCGAGCCGGTCGAAGCGCAGCCCCAGCCGCACGTACTCCAGGGGGACGTCGACCGCGCCGGCTGCCATGCCCCGAGTCTGTCAGCCCCCGGGCGCCGTCCCGGGCAGGGCCGGGTCAGCTGCCGAAGCGGCGGTGCCGGGCGGCGTAGGCGCGCAGCGCCCGCAGGAAGTCGACTCGGCGGAACTCCGGCCAGTAGACGTCGGTGAAGTAGAACTCGGAGTGGGCGGTCTGCCAGGTCAGGAACCCGGAGAGCCGCTGCTCGCCGCTGGTGCGGATGACGAGGTCCGGGTCGGGCTGCCCACGGGTGTAGAGGTGCTCGGCGATGTGGTCGGCGTCGAGCACCTCGATCAGCTCCGGCAGCGTCGTCCCCCGCTGGACGTGCTCGGCCAGCAGCGACCGGACGGCGTCGGCGATCTCCCGGCGTCCGCCGTAGCCGACCGCCAGGTTCACCGTCGCCCCCGGCCGCTCCCGGGTGTCGCGCTCGGCCCGGGTCAGCACGGCGACGGTCTCCGCCGGCAGCAGCTCGAGGGCACCCACCGCCCGCAGGTGCCACCGCCGGTCCGGGCCGGCCAGGTCGCAGGCGACGCCCTCGATGATCCGGAGCAGCGGGGTGAGCTCGGGAGCCGGCCGGGTGAGGTTGTCGGTGGACAGCAGGAAGAGGGTGACCACCTCGACCCCGGCCTCGTCGCACCAGGAGAGCAGGTCGGCGATCTTGTCCGCGCCGCGGCGATGCCCCTCGCTGACGTCCTCCAGGCCGATGGCCCGGGCCCAGCGCCGGTTGCCGTCGATGATCACGCCGACGTGCCGTGGGGTGTCGGCGCCCACCAGGCCGCGGGCCAGCCTGCGCTCGTAGACGACGGTGAGCGCGTCCCGGACCTTCGCGCGCACCACCACGCCCTCACCCTAGGTGCCGCCTCCCCGCGCGGCCGGACCGCGCGCCGGACCGGGCGGCGCGTTCCCAGCGAGATCACACCCGGCCCGGGATGACGCGGTACCCACTGCTCCGTAACCTCGGCTCATGAGCGTCTCCTCAGACCACGAGGACCACGCCCGGGTCACCGCTGACGGCGCTGAGATCGAGGCGCCGGCCGGCGAGGCGGTGGCGGCCGTCCATGCGGAGGGCGAACGGGTCGAGTCCGTCGAGCGCCAGGGCGAGTGGGCGCTGACCGAGTACGGCGACCACGAGTACGACCACCCCGACACCCGCCCCCGGATGCGGGGCTGGCTGCACCTCTTCGCGTTCTTCGGGTCGGTCGTCGCCGGGGCGGTGCTCATCCCGCTCGCTGCCGTGCAGGGCGCGCGCGCCGGCTGGTCGGTGGCGCTGTACTGCCTCACCATCCTCGGGCTCTTCGGGGTCAGCGCGCTCTACCACCGCCGACGCTGGTCACCGCGCGGCTGGAAGCTGATGAAGCGCGCCGACCACTCGATGATCTTCGTGTTCATCGCCGGGACGTACACGCCGTTCGCGCTGCTCGCCGTCCCCGAACCGACCGGCCGGTGGCTGCTGGCCCTCGTCTGGGCCGGTGCCGTGCTGGGTGTGGCGCTGAAGGTGGCCTGGCCGCACGCACCCCGCTGGCTGGGCGTGCCGATCTACCTGGCCCTGGGCTGGGCGGCGGTGTTCGTGCTGGTCGACATCCTGCAACTGGCCGGCGTCACCGCGCTGGTGCTGCTGTGCGTCGGCGGCCTGCTCTACAGCGTCGGGGCGATCGCCTACGCCAGCAAGTGGCCCAACCCCTGGCCGGGCACCTTCGGCTACCACGAGGTGTTCCACGCGCTGACGATCGTGGCCGCCCTCTGCCACTACATCGCCGTCTACTTCGTGGTCTACCGCTCCCCGCTCACCTGAGCCGGCCGCTCAGGGCGTCGGCGGCGCGCCCGGACCGGTCCCGGGGGTCTCCCCCGGCACGGCCGGCACCGGCTCCGGCTCCGGGGTGACGCCGGCGCTGGGTGCGACGCCGGTGCTGGGCGCGATGCTCGGCAGTGGCATCGGGACGGCGGTCTCCTCGCCGTACTGGTCCCAGCTCAGCACCTGTCGCTGCTGAGGGTAGGCGTTCCCCGGCTGCAGCGGTGCGTCCGGCACCGTCTCGACCTGCTCGCCGTCGACCGTCGCGTCGGCGAGCCCGTCGATCGGGCGCCCGTCCTGGTCGTAGAGCAGGACGCCGGTCAGCGGTTCACCGGTGGAGGAGAACGGCAGGATGTTGGTGATCGGCGTGCCGTCCTCGTGCACCAGGTGGTCCGGCTGCGCGTCCTCGACGTACACCTGCTCGGCGGTGGCGACGCCGGGCCCGTCGGCCAGGCCGACCAGGGCGACGAGCGTCAGCAGCCCCAGCCCGGCGTTGACCAGGGCGGCGCGGCGCCCCGGCTCGCGCCCCTCCGCCCGGGCCTGCAGGCCCAGCCGCACCGACCAGGCGATCGCCGCACCGGTGATCAGCAGGCCGACCGGGCCGAGCCCGAGGGTGGGCACCGGGAAGGACGTGCCCCCGACGAACACCACGTCCACCGCGGTCACCGCCGCCCAGGCCCGCACCACCCACCACGCCGGCCGCAGCTCGGGGAGGAACGCCTCGACCTGCCGCACCGGCGCCCAGGACCGGAGCCGGGTGACCAACTCGGTCAGGCCGACCTGGTCGTCCTCGGCCGGCGGCGCGACCGGCAACCCGGCGGCGGTCCGCAGCTCGTCGGCGTAGTGGCGCGGCGACCCCAGCCGGAACTCCAGCGGCGCATCGCCGTCCGCGGCCACCTCCGCCAGGTGGTCCTCGAGGTCCTCCAGCAGCTCCTCGCACCGGTCGGCCGGGACGTCGGTCAGCGCGGCGCGCACCGCCGCCGCGTACTCCGCCACCTCGGCCTGCCGGCCCACACTCGTCGCGCCGGTCATGCCGCCACCTCCGGATCGGTCGTCAGCAGGGCCGCCATCGTGTCGGCGAAGCCCTGCCAGGTCTTGGTCGCGATCTCCAGCTGTGCCCGCCCGGAGACGTTGAGCCCGTAGTACTTGCGGTGCGGCCCCTCGGCCGAGGGGACGACGTAGCTGGTCAGGTGGCCCGCGGCGTACAGCCGCCGCAGCGTGCCGTAGACCGAGGCGTCGCCGACCTCCTCGAGCCCCCCGGCGCGCAGCCGCCGGACGACGTCGTAGCCGTAGCCGTCCTCCCCGTCCAGCACCGCGAGGACGGCGAGGTCCAGCACCCCCTTGAGCAGTTGCGTGGTGTCCATCGGGGCCCTCCGGCTCGTCGGTGTGGAACGCACAGTGCTGCGCATCACGCAGTAGCGGGCAGGCGGCGGTCCGGCGCGTCGTGCCCGAGCCCGGGCGAGGGGCGGCTCAGGCGAACGGCGGGCGGTGGTCCAGCCGCACCGAGAGCCGGCCGGCCCGGCGCCAGGCGCGGGCGACGACGTCCCGGTCGGTGTCGGTCACCAGGTTGCCCATGACCCGCAGGGCGACGGTCATCAGCAGCCGGGACCGCATGCCCACCGGGCCGGCGGCGGGCAGGAACCTGGGCACGGTGAGCAGCCCGGCCAGCCGGCGGGCGATGGAGAAGGCCTCGCCGTAGTGCCGGCGCAGCGTCGTGGGCCAGGCGTGCGACCAGTCGTCGTCGTCGAACAGGTCGACCACGCTGCGGCCGGTCTCCAGCCCGTAGTCGATGCCCTCGCCGTTGAGCGGGTTGACACAGCCCGCGGCGTCCCCGACCAGCGCCCAGTTGCGCCCGGCGACGCCGGAGACCGCACCGCCCATCGGCAGCAGTGCACTGGCGGGGGCCTGCACGGCGCCGTCGATCTGCCACTCCGCGCGCCGCTGGTCGGTGTAGAGCTCCAGCAGGCTGCGCAGCCGCACCTCGGCCGGACGGCGCTCGGTCGCCAGCGTGCCGACCCCGACGTTGACCTCACCGCGCTCGGCACCCAGCGGGAACACCCAGCCGTAGCCGGACAGCAGCTCCCCCTCGGCCCCACGCAGCTCCAGGTGCGAGCTGATCCACTCGTCGTCGCTGCGACCGGAGCGCACGTAGCCGCGTGCGGCCACCCCGTAGACGGTGTCGCGGTGCCACTCCCGGCCGAGCACCCGGCCCAGCGGCGAGCGGACGCCGTCGGCCACCACCAGCCGGCGGCAGCGGACCGTCGTCGTCGACCCGTCGGGACGGCGGAACACCACCGCAGCCACCCGGTCGCCGTCCCGCTCGACGTCCACCGCGCGGGCACCCTCCAGCGGGGTGGCGCCCGAGTCCAGGGCCACCGAGCGGATCCGGGCGTCCAGCTCCGTGCGGGGGACGGCACCGCCGTGGTCGGGCAGCGCGCCACCGGGCCAGGGCAGCAGCAGCTCCTGGCCGAAGCCGGCCGCCCGGAGCCCCCGGTTGCGGCCGTGCGAGCGCACCCAGTCGCCGAGCCCCAGCCGGTCGAGCTCGGCGATGGCCCGGGGGGTCAGGCCGTCACCGCAGGTCTTGTCCCGGGGGAAGACGGCGGCGTCGGCGAGGACGACGTCGGCGCCGCCGCGCGCGGCCCAGGCGGCCGCAGCCGCCCCGGCGGGACCGGCCCCCACCACGAGCACGTCGGTGTCGGTGGGCTCAGCGGTGTCGGGCACGGCACCCAGTGTCCCCCGGCCCCCGCACGGGCCCGCGGCCCTCCTACCGGGGACCCCGCGCGCGCACCTCCTCGACGGCGGCCATGGCCTGCCGCAGCTCGGCCAGCCAGTCGTCGGCGTGCTGGCCGACCAGGCGCACGGTCCAGACCAGCGCCTCGGACCGGGACCGGGCCACGCCGGCGTCGACCAGGGTGTCCAGCACCAGACGCTCGGGCTGCCGCAGTCGGGTCATCACCGGCACGGAGAGCGTGGTGAACAGCTCCCGGACGTCGCCGCAGGTCGCACCCCAGGCGACCGACCGGCCGTAACGCTCCTGGGCGGCATCGGCGATCGCCATCCGCTGGCCGCGGGTCTGCTCCCGGAAGCGGGCGATCCGTCCCGCACGGGCGGCCGTCGGGTCGCCGTCACCCGGCTCGGGCTCGGGAACCGACCCCACGACGGTGATCTCGTCCCGGTCGACGACCAGCTCGACCGGGCCGGTGAACCACTCGTCGGGGAGCCGTCCGGCGAACCAGCCGGCGACCTCGGCGCGATCGACCGGCGGGGGGGCGTCCGCGGCGCGGCCACGGGCACGCCCGCGACCAGGGAAGCCCTCGGGTGGGAAGCGGTGGTGTGCGTGCACGATTCCTCCTCGGTGGAACGAATACCGCACACTGTAATCCTGTAATCAGTTCACCACCGGCCCCATCGCTGCGCTGAGAGCGGACACCTCCGTGACCGGCGCCGCACAGACGAAACCGCGGCAGACGTAGGCGGCCGGATGGCCGTCGCGCACCGGCCGCCCGGCCAGCAACGGGACGCCGGGAGCATCCGGCTCGCCGGCCACCACCACCGCGCCCGGGCTCGCCGATGCACGTGCCGCGGCCGTCAACGCGTCGCGCTCCGGACCGGCCGGCCCACTGACGGCCACCTCCAGCGGGCCGGCCAACAGCGCCTCCCCCACCGCCGCCGCCCAGCCGGCCGCCCGCGGCGCCTGCGCCACCAACCCGGCCAGCGACGCGAGCGCCGCCTCCCCGCGGGCCCGGTGCTCCGGCGAGCCGGCCAGCGCCGCGTAGCCGACCAGCGCGCCCGCAGCCGCCGCGATGCCCGCCGGCGTGGGGCCGTCGGTCGGGTCGAACGGGCGGTGGACGAGCGCCTCGGCGTCCGCTGCCGTGTCGTGCCACTGCCCCTCGCCGTCGACGAACTGCGCGGCGACGACGTCGAGCAGCTCCCCGGCCCAGCTCAGCCACCGCCCGTCAGCGGTGGCTGCGTGCAGCGCCAGCAGCCCCTCGGCGAGGTCGCCGTAGTCCTCGAGGACCCCCGCGTTGGCCCCAACCGAGCCGTTCCGGGAGGCGCGGCGCAACCGTCCGTCCACCCAGTGGACCTGATGCAGCAGCGCGGCTGCCCGAGCCGCGGCCCCGACCAGCCCCGGGTCGCCGGTCAACGCGCCGTGGTCGGCCAGGGCCGCGATCGCCAGCCCGTTCCAAGCGGTGACCACCTTGTCGTCGCGGGCCGGCTGCGGGCGCTGCGCCCGTGCAGCGATCAGCGCCGCCCGCACCCTGGCCAGCCGCCCGGCGTCGTCGGGGTCGCGCAGCAGCTGCAGGGTGGAACTGCCGTGCTCGAACGTCCCCTCGGGGGTCACGGTGAAGGCCTCCGCGGCCCAGGCGCCGTCGTCCGCGCCGAGCACCTCGACCAGCTGAACCGGCGTCCAGACGTAGGTGAGCCCCTCGACCCCCTCGGTGTCGGCGTCCAGCGCCGAGGCGAACCCGCCCTCGGCGGTACCCAGGTCCCGCACCAGGAACGCGGCGGTCTCGTCGGCGACCCGACGGGCCCAGTGGGCCCCGGTGCTCCGCCACAGGTGCGAGTAGACCCGCAGGAGCAGGGCGTTGTCGTAGAGCATCTTCTCGAAGTGCGGCACCACCCAGTGCTCGTCGACGGAGTACCGGGCGAAGCCACCGGCCAGCTGGTCGTAGACGCCCCCGCGGGCCATCGCCTCGGCGGTGTGCACGGCCATGCCGAGGGAGTTGGGGTCACCTCGCCGGGCATGGGCGCGGAGCAGGAACTCCAGCACCATGGACGGCGGGAACTTCGGGGCGCCGCCGAAGCCACCGGCGCGCCGGTCGTGGCTGTCGGCGAGCACGCCGACGGCCCGGTCCAGGAGGTCGGCGGACAGCGGGCTGGGGTCGCCGAGGTCCAGCCGACTGGAGATGCCGGCCACGACGCTCTCCCCCGCCGACTCCAGCTCGTCGCGCCGACTGGCCCAGGCCTCGCTCACCGCGCTGAGCACCTGCCGGAACGCCGGCAGCTGCGGATGTGGCCGGGGCGGGAAGTAGGTCCCGCAGTAGAACGGTGCGCCGTCCGGCGTGGTGAAGACCGTCATCGGCCAGCCGCCGTGGCCGGTCAGCGCCTGGGTGGCGGTCATGTAGACGCTGTCGACGTCCGGGCGTTCCTCGCGGTCGACCTTCACGCAGACGAAGCCGGCGTTCATCTGTGCGGCCGTCTGCGGGTCCTCGAACGACTCGTGCGCCATCACGTGGCACCAGTGGCAGGCCGCGTAGCCCACGGAGACCAGCACGGGCACGCCGCGCTCACGGGCCTCCTCGAACGCGCCGGGGCCCCACTCCCGCCAGTCGACCGGGTTGTCGGCATGCTGCAGCAGGTAGGGGCTCGTCGCGGTGGCGAGGCGGTTCGGCATGGCCCTCTCCTTCCCGTCCCCGGCCCCGCCCGAACGGCGCAGCGGGCCTCGAGCGGCGCCATCTGCCGGGCCGGCGCCCGTACGATGGCGGCTCGCGTCGACCCCTGGGGAGCTCCACCGTATGACCCACGTCCCGCCGGACCGCCAGCCGACCGTGCGGTTCCGCCGCCCGGCCGACGGGCCACCTGCGGACACCGCGTACCCGTCCGACCCGTTCCCCCCGGCCGGCGGCGACCGGTACGGCCCACCGTCGGACGCGGCCGGCTGGCACCCACGCCCGCCGGCCGAGGGGCAGTCCCGCCCCGCGCGGCGCTGGCGGCGGGGCGGCCGATCCGACGACGCACCGCCGCCGGCCCCGGAGCCGCGCCCCCGGCGCACGTGGCCGGGCCGTCGCCCCGGAGGGCGCCGCGGCGCCCTCCGGGCGCTCGGCCGGCTGGTCGCCGTCGTCTTCGTCCTCCAGGCGCTGGTGATGGTGTCGCTGCGCTGGATCGACCCGCCGACGACGGCGTTCATGGCCGCCAACCCGGCCGGCTCGATCCAGCAGTCCGTGCCGGTCGAGCACGTCTCCCGGAACTTCCTCGCCGCGGTCATCGCCCACGAGGACGCCCCGCTCCCCTACCGCTCGGGCGCCTTCGAGTGGGAGTCGCTGCTCGCCCGCGCACAGGCCCACCTGCGCGGCGAGGACGACCCATCCGGCTCGACCATCCCGCAGCAGGTGGCCAAGAACCTGTTCCTCAACCAGGAGCTGAGCGCCTGGCGCAAGGCGGTGGAGGCCGGCCTGGCCGCGGAGCTGGCCCTGGTCGTCGACGACCGTCGGATGCTCGAGCTCTACGTCAACCACGCCCAGTTCGGCCCCACGCTGTACGGCGTCTGCACGGCCAGCTGGTACTACTTCGACACCCCGCCGGACACCCTGTACCCCGAGCAGGCGATCCAGCTGGCCGGCCTGCTCCCCTCCCCCGGGCACGTCCGCCGCGCCCCCGGCGGCGGGCTCGACTTCCAGGTGGAGGACGGCCTGGGCTGGCTGTCCCGCTCCCACGTGCTCAACGCCCAGGCCCGGCTGCCGCGCCACCTCGACCGGCTGGGCTTCCAGCCGGTCGAGGACGTCGGCATCACCGGGCTGGCCGCCGACCAACCGGACTCCGGCGACGACTGCAGCGTGCGCCCTCAGGAGGTCGCCGACCTGATCGCCGCGGAGGGCACCGCCTGACGGACGGCGTCACAAGATCGTCATGTTCCCCCCGCAGCCGCACCGGGCACCACCCGAGGACGACTTCGAGGAGGCGGCCGTGAACCGGAACGGAACGAGTCCGCGCATGCTGGTCGTGGTGCTGCTCAGCACCCTCGCGCTGCTGGGCGGCGCACTGCCGGCCCAGGCGGCCAGCGACCCGTACTGCGGCATCCGCTGGGGATCACTGCCGGAGAGCCAGCCGCCCGCCAGCCCCTGGGGCACGATCACCGACGTCCGCACCGGGCAGCACCCGTGCTTCGACCGGCTGGTCGTCGACCTGCAGGGTGCCGAGGGGTCGGCCGGCTACTTCGTCCGGTACGTCGACCAGGTGGGCGCCCAGGGCTCCGGGACGCCGGTGCCCGTCCGGGGCGGCGCCGTGCTGCAGGTGGTCGTCCAGGCACCCGCGTACGACGACACCTACGAGCCGACGTACCAGCCCGCCGACCGCACGGAGGTCGTGGACGTCACCGGCGCGCGCACGCTGCGCCAGGTCGCCTGGGGCGGCTCCTTCGAGGGACAGACGACGCTGGCCGTCGGCACCCGGGCCCGGCTGCCCTTCCGGGTCTTCGTGCTCGCCGGTGCGCCGGGACAGCCCGACGGCGCCCGCGTCGTGGTGGACGTCGCCCACCGCTGGTGAGGTCCGCGGGGCCGATCCGGCCGATCAGCCCCGCGGCGGCGCGTCACCCTCGTCGGGCTCGCGCTCCTTCAGCCGCAGCAGCCACGCCGTGCACCCGAGCAGGACAACCAGCACGCCGAGGACGGCGATCTCGGTGATCCGGTCGTCGAACTCCGCACCCTTGCCCAGGACCCCCGCCGCCTCGACCGACAGCACGACGATCTCCTTGATCGAGGCGATGATCCCGACCAACAGGAACGGCTCGGCCACCAGCTCACGGCGCTCCACGGTGATCCGCACCGCGAACAGCAGCTCGACGATGATGAAGACGAGCAGCAGCACGTCGAGCAGCTCGAGCACCGGGGCCTGGGAGAGGTCGCCGACCATCCCCCACGTCGTCTTCCCGGCCACGACGAGCAGCACGAGCGCGCTGACCACCAGGAACAGCGCGATGCCCGCGTAGACGACGTTCTCGCCCACCTCGAGCGCACGGGTGCCGAACCGGCCGAGCCCGGGTCGTTCCTGCTGTCCGGGGTCGCGCCGGGCCTGCTGCGTCGCCATCGGAGGATCATCGCCGACCGCGGCCCCTCCCGCGCCGGCCACCGGCGAGGATCCCCCGCGCGGGTCAGATCCCGGCGCCGTCCGCCGAGAGGTCGGTCGCGCGCCGCTGGTTCGACAGCATCACCAGGCGACCCGCCGAACCCTGGCGGGTACGCCGAACAGCGACCACACCCCCCGGCTCGTGAACGACGTGGCGCACCGCTGGTGACCGTGGGACCTCGTGTCCCCGAGGACGCCGGGTGGGTCTCCCACCCGGCGCCCGCCCCCACTGCGGGCTGCGCCCGGGTCGGTCAGGAGGCGGCGGGCCGCCCACCCCAGCCGTCGCCGTCCTGCGGACGGCGTGGCGGCTCGATGGCCAGCGGCGCCCGGCGCAGGGTGTCCAGCAGCTCGGCCCCCGGCTCCCGGGCCGGGACGTCGACCATCAGCTCGGCCGGGCTGTCCGGGACCTGGTCGGCCGGGTCGAAGCTGCGCGGCACCTTCTTGAGGTGCCGGCCCATCGACCGGCCGAGCCACAGCACCGCGATCAGCAGCACGACGATGAGCAGCAGCCCGAACGGACCGCCCTTGCCGACGTCCTCCGGCACCGGTTGCTGTTGGACGGCGAGCAGGGTGAGTGCAGTGGTCACGAGACACGCTCCGAGGTGCGGACGCCGGCGAACAGGTCGTCCTCCGGGACAGGGACGTCGACCAGCGACCGCGCCAGCTCGTAGTCCTCGGTCGGCCAGGTGCGGGTCTGCAGGTCCAGCGGGACCGAGAACCAGCGGCCGGTGGGGTCGATCTGGGTCGCGTGGGCGATCAGTGCGGCGTCCCGCACCGGGAAGTACTCGGCGCAGGGCACCCGGGTGGTCACCCGGTGGGAGATGTCGTTGGCCGGGTCCCACTTCGCCAGCCACTCGGTGTACGGCGACTCGGCCCCCTCGGCCAGCATCGCCTCGTGCAGCGCCTTCGTCCGGGGCAGCGTGAAGCCCATGTGGTAGTAGAGCTTGCTCGGCTGCCAGGGCTCCCCGAGGTCGGGGTAGCGGTCCGGGTCACCGGCTGCCTCGAAGGCGTGCACCGAGATGTCGTGGGTCTTGATGTGGTCGGGATGCGGGTAGCCGCCCCGCTCGTCGTAGGTGAGCACCACCTGCGGCCGGAACCGCCGGATCAGCTCGACCAGGGGCGCAGCGGCCTCCTCGACCGGCACCAAGGCGAAGCAGCCCTCCGGGAGCGGCGGCAGCGGGTCACCCTCGGGCAGCCCGGAGTCGACGAAGCCGAGGAACTCCTGCTCGACACCGAGGACCTCCCGAGCCCGGGCCATCTCCTCGCTGCGGATCTCGGCCATCCGCTCCCACACCTCGGGGCGGTCCATCGCCGGGTTCAGCACCGACCCGCGCTCCCCGCCGGTGCAGGTCGCCACCATCACGCGGGCGCCCTCGGCGACGTACTTGGCCATGGTCGCGGCGCCCTTGCTCGACTCGTCGTCGGGGTGGGCGTGCACCGCGAGCAGGCGCAACTGGTCCGGTTCGGTCACGTGTGCTGCTCCTCGCTCCGCTCGTCGAACCCGTGCCCGACGGTGCCCTGCTCCGTGCGCGACACGCACGCCCGGTCGCGACACCCATTGTCCCCCCGGCCGACGGGTCGTGGCACGCACCCCGGCGACTCCTGGTGTGCCCCGCACCACTCCGGTGGGCCCCGGGGTCGGGGGGCCATCCCGGCCGGATCCGTTCCGTAGACGGCTGCACGGGGCCGGGCTCCGGTGTTACGTTGCTCGGATTGACCACCGGTGACCTGCGAGCGCAGCGGGTCGCGACGACGAGCACCGGGAGCGACTGTGGCCACCCCCACCGACGAGCAGGACCAGGGCGTCTGGCTGACGCAGGAGGCCCACGACCGGCTGCGAGCCGAGCTCGAGCAGCTGGTGGCGAGCCGCCCGGCCATGGCAAAGGAGATCAACGACCGCCGCGAGGAGGGTGACCTCAAGGAGAACGGCGGCTACCACGCGGCCCGCGAGGAACAGGGCAAGGCCGAGGGCCGGATCCGCCAGCTCACCGACCTGCTGCGGAAGGCCCGGGTCGGGCAGCCGCCGACGACGGCCACCAACGCCGCCGTCGGCACGGTGATCACGATCGCCTTCGACGGCGACGAGGACGACACCGAGCGGTTCCTGCTGGGTTCACGGGAGATCGCCGGCACCACCGACCTGACCGTGTACTCCCCCGAGTCCGCGTTGGGTTCGGCGATCGTGGGCGCGGCGCCGGGCTCGACGGTCACCTACCAGGCCCCGAACGGCAAGGACATCTCCGTGAAGGTCCTGGCCGTCGAGCCGTTCATCCCCTGACCTGCCGGCCAGGGCAGTGACGAGCGCGATGGACGAGGCCGGCACGGTGGACGGCGGGCGGGCGCGTTCCCGGCGGGCGGAGAACACCACCTTCGTCTGCGGGCACTGCCAGACCCTGGTGCCGGCGAACACCGACGGGCACTACCGCAACCACTGCCCGTGGTGCCTGTGGTCGTTGCACGTCGACGACCTGCCGGGCGACCGGGCCAGCGAGTGCCGGCAGCTGATGGAGCCCATCGGTCTGGTCGAGAAGTCGGGCAAGGGCTGGCAGGTGGTGCACCGCTGCACCGCCTGCGGCCACCGCCAGCCCAACCGCCTGGTCCGGGACGGCGCTGCCCCCGACGACCTCGACCTGGTGCTCGCCCTCCCCTGGCTCTGAAACCGGCCGCGCATCCGCCGCGTTCGCCGCATTGCACGCTCTTCCTCCGCTCTGCACGTGCTGCAGCACGTGCGGAGCGGACGGAACGCGTGCAGAGCGACGTCCGCCACCTGACCGGGCGGGCCCCGAGCCCGCCTGGCGCAGGGGCGTTCTGCGTGTCGGGGTCAGGCGACGGGCGTCAGCCCCCGGCGGCGCAGCAGCGGCCCGGTGTCGGCGGCCCGGCCGCGGACGGCGGCGAAGGCGCCCAGCGGGTCGACCGAGCCACCGCGGGAGAGCAGCTCACCACGGAAGACGTCGCCGTTCTCCCGGCGCAGCCCACCGTTCTCCTTGAACCACTCCACGGTGTCGGCGTCCAGCACCTCCGACCAGATGTAGGAGTAGTAGCCGGCCGAGTAGCCGCCGGCGAAGACGTGCTGGAAGTACGTCGTCCGGTACCGGGGCGGCACCAGGTCGAAGGCGACACCGGCGTCGGCCAGCGCCTGCGCCTCGAAGGCCTGCGCGTCGGCGACCTCGGTGTCCGGCCCGATCCGGTGCCAGGCCTGGTCGAGCAGCGTGGCCCCCAGGTACTCGACGGTCGCGAACCCCTCGCCCCACAGGGCCGCGGCCTCGAGCGCGTCGACCGTCTCCTGCGCCAGCGGCTCCCCGGTCTCGACGTGCTTGGCGTAGTGCGCCAGCACCTCCGGCCACAGCGCCCACATCTCGTTGACCTGGCTGGGGAACTCCACGAAGTCGCGCGGCACGCTGGTACCGCTGAACCGCGGGTACGTCACTGCCGAGGAGAGCCCGTGCAGCGCGTGCCCGAACTCGTGGAAGAGCGTCGTCACCTCGTCGAGGGTCAGCAGCGTCGGCTGCCCGGCCGCGGCCCGGGTGACGTTGAGGCAGTTGAAGACCACCGGCCGGGTGTCCAGCAGGCCGGACTGGCTGACGAACGAGCTCATCCAGGCCCCGCCGCGCTTGCCCTCCCGGGCGAAGAAGTCACCCAGGTAGAGCCCGATCGGCTGCTCGTCGGCGAAGACCTCCCAGACCCGGACGTCGGGGTGGTAGCCCTGCAGGTCCGGGCGCGGGGTGAAGGTGAGGCCGTAGAGCAGCTCGGCGGCGCGGAACACCCCGTCGACCAGTACCCGGTCCAGCTCGAACCACGGCCGTAGCGCGGCGCTGTCCACGGCGTAACGCTCGGCCCGCACCCGCTCGGAGTAGAACGACCAGTCCCAGGCGGCCAGCTCGACCCCGTCGGCGGTGGCCACCTCGGCGAGCACCTCGCCCTCGGCCTTCGCGTTGGCCATCGCCGGCGGGACCAGTGCGGCCAGCAGCTCGTCGACCGCAGCGGACGTGCGGGCGGTCTGGTCGGCGGCGATCAGGTCGGCGTGGGTGTCGAAGCCCAGCAGCTGCGCCCGGACGGCGCGCAGGTGCGCCATCTCCACCGCGATCGGGCCGTTGTCGTGCTCCCCGACCGAGGCCCGGGTCAGCGACGCCTCGTGCAGCCGGCGGCGCAGCTCCCGGTTGCGCAGCTTGGCCATCGCGGGCTGGCCGCTGGGCAGCACCAGGGTGAGCAGGTACCCACCGTCGTGCCCGCGCTCGGCGGCGGCGCCGGCTGCGGCCTGCACCTCGGCGGGGCTCAGTCCGTCCAGCTCGGTCTCGTCGGTGACCAGCACCGCCGCCGCCTCGGTGGCCACCACCAGGTTCTGCCCGAAGGTCGTGGAGAGCTCGGACAGCCGCTGGTTGAGCTCACGGAGCTGCTCGCGCCCGGCGTCGTCCAGCCCGGCACCGGCGAGGACGAAGTCCAGGTGGTAGCGCTCGACCAGGCGGACCGCCTCCTCGTCGAGGCCGGCGTCGTTCCGCCCGGCGTGGACCGCGTCGATCCGGGCGAACAGCGCCGGGTCCAGACGCAGCGCGTCGGAGTGGGCCGCCGAGAGCGGGGCGACCTCCCGCTCGATCTCCCGCAGCCGGTCGCTGGACATCGACGAGGACAGGTTCCAGAACACCGCCTCCGCCCGGCCGAGCAGCTGGCCGGAGCGCTCGAGGGCCACGACGGTGTTCTCGAACGTCGGCTCGGCCGGGTCGGCCAGCAGGGCGGCGACCTCGGCCCGCTGCTCGGCCATCCCGGCCAGCAGCGCCTCCCGGCAGTGCTCCAGCGAGATGTCGGCGAACGGGGGCAGCTCGTAGGGCAGCGCCGACGGGGCGGCCAGCGGGTTCGACGCGGACAGGGACGCGGAGTCCGGCGAGGGAGCCGGTGCAGTGGTGCTCATCCCGCCCATCTTCACCCCCACGCCCGGCCGGCCGTCACCCGCGGCCTCGCTGCAGCGTCCCGCCGGGAGCCTGCGAGCGGCGGGGGCAGAGAGGCCCACGGCCTCAGCGGCTGGCGGTGCGCAGGTAGGCCCGAACCGCCAGCGGCACGAAGACCAGCAGGATCACGACGGTCCACAGCACCGTGTAGAGCGCCGGGTTCTGCAGCGACCAGACGTCGGGGACCGGGGCCCCGGCGGGGACGTTGCCGAACAGCTCCCGGGCCGCCTGGACGACGGTGGAGACCGGGTTCCACTCGGCGAAGGCCCGCAGCGGCGCCGGGAAGCTCTCCAGCGGGACGAAGGCGTTGGAAGCGAACGTCAACGGGAAGATCACGATGAAGCTCGCGTTGTTGACCACCTCCGGGGTGCGGACCAGCAGGCCGACCAGCGCCATCAGCCAGGAGATGGCGAAGGCGAAGATCAGCAGCACCAGGAACCCGCCGATCGCCTCGGCGATCGAGGAGTTGATCCGCCAGCCCACGGCGTACCCGGTCAGCGCCATCACCGTGATCGAGATGACGTTGAGCCCCAGGTCGGCGACGGTGCGGCCGATCAGCACCGCCGACCGCGACATCGGCAGGGACCGGAACCGGTCGATCAGCCCCTTCTGCAGGTCCTCCGCGATGCTCGCCCCGGTGACGGTGGAGCCGAAGACCACTGTCTGGGCGAAGATCCCCGGCAGCAGGAACTCGGCGTAGCTGATGCCCGGCGGCAGGTTGATGGCGCCACCGAAGATGTAGCGGAACAGCACCACGAACATGATCGGCGACAGGGTCGCGAAGACGATCAGGTCGGGCACCCGCTTGACCTTGATCAGGTTCCGCTTGGTGATGACGACGCTGTCGGAGACGGTCTCGGCCAGCGTGCTGCTCATGACTGCGCTCCTGCACTGACGGTGGCCGAGGGCTCGGCGTCGGTGGCGGTGTCGGCGTCCTCTGCGGAGCGTCCGGTGAGGGTGAGGAAGACGTCGTCCAGGTCGGGCCGGCGCAGGCCGATGTCGAGCACCTGCGCGCTGGTGCCCGTCAGCCGGCGCAGCGCCTCGGCCAGCGTGTCGGTGCCGCCGGTGACCGGGACCGACAGCCGCCGGGTCTGCCGGTCGGCGTGCAGCTCGCCGTGGGAGAGCGGGCGCAGGGCGTCGGTCACCACCGCGAGCTGCTCGACGGTGCCCACGGTGAGCTCCAGCCGTTCGCCGCCCACCTGGGCCTTCAGCTCGTCGGCGGTGCCCCGGGCGATCACCTTGCCGCGGTCGATGACCACCATCCGGTCGGCCAGCCGGTCGGCCTCCTCCAGGTACTGGGTGGTGAGCAGGATCGTCGTCCCGTCGCTGACCAGGTCGGCGATGAACTCCCACATGCCCAGCCGGCTGCGCGGGTCGAGCCCGGTGGTCGGCTCGTCGAGGAACAGCACCCGGGGCCGGGCGATGAGCGAGGCGGCGATGTCCAGCCGACGGCGCATGCCGCCGGAGTACGTCTTCGCCGGGCGGTTCGCCGCGTCCGCGAGGTCGAAGCGCTCCAGCAGCTGGCCGGCGCGCGACCTGGCCTCGCGCTTGCCGAGCCGGTACAGCCGCCCGACCATCTCCAGGTTCTCGTGCCCGGTCAGGTACTCGTCGACCGCGGCGTACTGACCGGTCAGCCCGATCGTGGCGCGCACCTGGTCGGCCTGGGTGGCCACGTCGAGCCCGGCCACCTCCGCCCGCCCGGCATCGGGCTGCAACAGCGTGCTCAGGATCCGGACGACGGTGGTCTTGCCGGCGCCGTTGGGCCCCAGCAGCCCGAGGACGGTGCCCTCGGACACGGTGAGGTCGACCCCACCGAGCGCGGTGTTCTCCCCGAAGCGCTTCACGAGCCCCTCGACGACGACGGCATCGGTCATGCCGCGCACGCTAGGCCCGCCCACCGACGGTTATCACTGTCTTTTCCGGGCACCAGGCGGGTCCGTTCCATGAACACTCCTCCGACGACGCGTGGTCCGTCCGGCCGTCGCGGTGCGACGGCTCAGGGGTGCAGACCCGCCCCACCCGGAGAACTCATCGGGCCGCGCCGGTCAGTCGACGCGAGGGGCGTACCCGGCCGCGGACAGCGCGGCCAGCACGTGCTCGGCGTGGTCGGGGCCGCGGGTCTCCAGGTGCACGCCGACCTCCACCTCGCCCAGCACCAGGCGCGGCGTCAACCGCTCGTGCTCGACGGAGAGCACGTTGGCGGCCAGCCCGGCCAGCTCCCGCAGCAGCCCGGCGAGCGAGCCGGGCCGGTCGGGCACCTGCACCCGCAGCGACAGGTAGCGGCCGGCGGCGGCCATGCCGTGCTGGACGACCTTCATCATCAGCACCGGGTCGATGTTGCCGCCGGAGACCACCGCCACGACCGGTGGTGCGAACGCGGCGGGGTCGGCCAGCAGCGCGGCGACCGCGGCGACCCCGGCCGGCTCGACCACCAGCTTCGCGCGCTCCAGACAGAACAGCAGCGCCCGGGAGAGGTCGCCCTCGCTGACCGTCACGACGTCGTCGACCAGGCCGGAGACGTGCGCCAGGGTGAGGTCACCGGGGGCGGCGACGGCGATGCCGTCGGCCATCGTCGCCATGCTGGTCAGCGGCACCGGCCGACCGGCAGCCAGCGAGGCGGGGAAGGCGGCTGCCGTCGCCGCCTGGACCGCGACCACCCGGACGTCGGGACGGCGGGCCTTCACGGCGGCGGCGATCCCGGACACCAGCCCGCCGCCGCCGGTGCAGACGACCACCGTGGCCACGTCCGGGCACTGCTCGAGCACCTCCAGGCCCACGGTGCCCTGCCCGGCGATGACGTCGGGGTGGTCGAAGGGGTGGATGAACACCGAGCCGGTCCGGTCGGCGTACTCGACCGCCGAGAGGATCGCCTCGGTGAGGGTCTCCCCGCCGAGCCGGGCGTCCGCGCCGTAGCCGCGGGTGGCGGCGACCTTGGGCAGCGGGGCGCTCTCCGGCATGAACACGGTCGCGGCCGCACCCAGCTCGCGGGCGGCCAGCGCGACGCCCTGTGCGTGGTTGCCGGCGCTGGCCGCGACCACGCCCCGGGCGCGCTCGGCGTCGCTGAGCCGGGCGATCCGGGTGTAGGCGCCGCGGATCTTGAACGAGCCGGTGCGCTGCAGGTTCTCGCACTTGAGCCACGCGGGCCCGCCGACCCGCTCCGCCAGCGCGCGGGAGTGCTCCAGCGGCGTCCGGCGCACCACGCCGTCCAGCAACCGCGCGGCCGACTCGACGTCGGCACCGCTGACCAGGGGCACTGCACCGGGGACGGACACGCCGCCGATCCTCGCAGTCCGCGGATGCGCGGTGTGACGGACACCCGGGTGTCACAGGTCCGTCGTACCGTGGTCGAGGTGACGGACGCCGCACTGACGGGGACCACCCAGTCCCCCACCCCTCCCGCTCCCACCACTCTCGGCGAGCTCCGCGCCAGCGGAGCCGCCCCCCGGCCGGTCAAGGCCGAGATCCGCCAGAACCTCCTCGCCCGGCTGGCCGCCGGCGAGCCCACGCTGCCCGGCATCGTCGGCTTCGAGGACACCGTCGTGCCCGAGGTCGAGCGGGCGCTCATCGCCGGGCACGACCTGGTGCTGCTCGGCGAACGCGGCCAGGGCAAGACCCGGCTGATCCGCACCCTGGTCGGCCTGCTCGACGAGTGGACCCCGGTGCTGGTCGGCAGCGAGCTCAACGAGCACCCGCTGCAGCCGATCAGCGTCTGGGGGCACCGTCAGGTCGCCGAGCACGGCGACGCGACCCCGGTCGGCTGGCTGCACCGCAGCGAGCGGTTCGGCGAGAAGCTGGCCACCCCCGACACCAGCGTCGGCGACCTGATCGGCGACGTCGACCCGATCAAGGTCGCCGAGGGCCGCACCCTGGGCGACCCGGAGACGGTCCACTACGGGTTGGTGCCGCGCACCAACCGCGGCATCTTCAGCGTCAACGAGCTGCCCGACCTGGCCGAGCGGATCCAGGTCGCGCTGCTCAACGTGCTGGAGGAGCGGGACATCCAGATCCGCGGGTACCGGGTGCGGCTGCCGCTGGACCTGCTGCTGGTGGCCAGCGCCAACCCCGAGGACTACACCAACCGCGGCCGGATCATCACCCCGCTGAAGGACCGCTTCGGTGCCGAGGTGCGCACCCACTACCCGATCGAGCTCGCCGACGAGGTGCGCCTGCTGGAGCAGGAGGCCCAGACGACCTGGCTGGGCGGGAGCGGCGAGCTCGGCACCCCGCTGGTGCCGCAGCACCTGGTGGAGATCGTCGCCCGGTTCACCCGGCTGGTCCGCGAGTCCAGCCACGTCGACCAGCGCTCCGGGGTCAGCGCCCGGTTCGCCATCGCCGGGCTGGAGACGGTGGCCGCCTCCGCGGTGCGCCGGGCCGCCGTCGCCGGGGAGAGCCGGCCGGTGGCGCGGGTGGTCGACCTGCCCAGCATCGTCCCGGCCAGCCGCGGGAAGGTGGAGTTCGCCGACTCCGGCAGCGACGCCGACGACGACCGCGACCTGGAGGTGCTCGAGCACCTGCTGCGCCAGGCGACCGCGCAGACCTTCCGGGCCCGCTGCGGCGGCCTCGACCTCACCGGTCTGCAGGAGCACTTCACCGGCGGGGACACCGTGGAGTCCGGTGACCTGGTGCCGGCCGCCGTCCTGCTCGGGCAGCTGGGCACCATCCCGCACCTGGCCCAGCTGCTCGGCCGGCTCGGGGTGCCCGAGGGCGAGCAGTCCGCCGAGCAGGCCGCCGCCGCCGTCGAGTTCGCGCTGGAGGGGCTGTGGCTGACCCGCCGGCTGGCCAAGGACACCGACGGCTCGCGCACGGTCTACGGAGCCTGAGATGCCGCAGCGACGGCACGGCGGCTACCGGTACGGGAAGTGGCGGGGCGGGCCCGACCCCCTGGCGCCGCCCTACGACGTGGCGTCCGCGGTCGACGAGATCGGCGACCAGGTGCTGGCCGGCAGCGGCGTGCGGGAGGCGATGCGCGACCTGCTGCGCCGCGGTGTCGACGGTCGGCGCGGCCTGGACCAGCTGCGCCGCACCGTCCGGGACCGGCTGCGCCAGGCCCGCGAGGCCGGCCGACTGGACGGCACGCTGGAGCAGGTCCGGGAACTGCTGGACCGGGCGGTCGAGGCCGAGCGGACGGCGCTGTTCCCCGACCCCGACGACGCCGCCCGGCTGGCCGAGGCCGAGCTCGACACGCTGCCGGAGGACACCGCCGGGGCCGTCCGCGCGCTGAAGGACCACGCCTGGCGCTCGCCCGAGGCCGCCCAGGCCTACCGGGAGATCGAGGAGCTGCTGCGGCAGGAGGTGCTGGACAGCTCGTTCCAGGGGATGAAGCAGGCCCTGCAGCAGATGCAGGACGGCGACGGCGCGGCGATGCAGGCGGTCAAGGACATGGTCGCCGACCTGTCCGCGCTGGTCGATGCGCACAACCGGGGCGAGGACACCGACCAGCAGTTCGCCGACTTCATGGACCGGCACGGGCAGTTCTTCCCCGACGACCCGCAGTCGGTGGAGGAGCTGATCGACTCCCTCGCCCGCCGGGCGGCCGCCCAGGAGCGGATGATGGCCGGGCTGTCGGCCGAGCAGCGGGCCGAGCTGCAGGACCTGATGGGCCAGGCGATGGGCGACCTCGGGCTGCAGAGCGAGATGGCGCACCTGTCCGATGCGCTGCGGCAGGCCCGGCCGGACCTGCCGTGGGGCCAGCGCGGCCCGGTGCCCGACGGGGACCAACCGCTGGGGCTGGGCGACGCGACGACCGCCGTCGCCGAGCTCGCCGACCTGGAGGCGCTGTCCCAGCAGCTGTCCCAGGGCTACGCCGGCGCCTCGCTGGCCGACGTGGACGAGGAGCTGCTGGAGCAGGCGCTGGGCCGCTCGGCCGTCGACGACCTCGCGGCGTTGCGTCGGCTGGAGCGGGAGCTCGAGCGGCAGGGCTGGCTCGACCGCTCGGAGGGGGCACTGCAGCTCTCCCCCAAGGCGGTGCGCCGGCTGGGTGCCACGGCCCTGCGCCGGGTGTTCGCGAAACTGTCGGCCACCGGTCGCGGGGAGCACGACGTCGCCGACGCCGGCGCCGCCGGGGAGCTGACCGGGGCCTCGCGGGAGTGGCGGTTCGGCGACGAGCAGCCGCTGGACGTCGTCCGCACGGTGCGCAACGCGGTGCTGCGCAGCGCCGGCAGCCCCCGCGAGGAGGGCCAGCGCCGGGTGCAGATCGCCGTCGAGGACTTCGAGGTGGTGGAGACCGAACGGCGCACGGGGGCCGCGGTGGCCCTGCTGGTCGACCTGTCCTACTCGATGGCGCTGCGCGGCACCTGGGGCGCGGCGAAGTCGACGGCGATGGCCCTGCACTCGCTGGTGACCACCCAGTTCCCGCAGGACGCCATCGAGATCATCGGCTTCTCCTCCACCGCCCAGGTGCTCCGCCCGGAGACCCTGGCCGAGCTGTCGGTGGACACCCTGCAGGGCACCAACCTGCAGCACGGCCTGATGCTGGCCCGCCGCTTCCTGGCCCGGCACCGGGACGCCGAGCCGGTGGTGCTGGTGGTCACCGACGGGGAGCCGACCGCCCACCTGGAGGACGACGGGACGCCGTACTTCTGCTGGCCGCCGATGCCCGAGACGATCGCCCGCACGGTGGCCGAGGTGGAGCGGGTGGCCCGCACCGGCGCGACGCTCAACGTCTTCGCCCTGGACCCCGAGCCCGGGCTGGTGGAGTTCGTGCACGACATCACCGCGCGGGCCGGCGGCCGGGTGTTCCAGCCCGACAGCGAGCGACTCGGCGAGTACGTCGTCGCCGACTACCTGCGCACGCGCCGCGGTCGTCGCGGCCGGTGACGGAGGGTGACCAGGTGACTGCTCCTGCTGCACCCTCGTGGGGTGCAGCAGGAGGGGTCTGATCAGGTCAGTCGTCGCACAGGGCCGGCTCCGGCGACGGGACCGCCCAGGATCGAGGAGACTGTTGTCGTGACCACCGAGGCGGAGTCCGGGACGATCACCATCGAGCAGGTCGACGCGGCGGCGACCTACCCGCTGCGCGCCCAGGAGCTGCGCCAGGGCCGACCGGTCGAGATCGACGAGGACGACGCTCCGTACACGCTGCACCTGGCCGCCCGGATCAACGGGGACGAGGTGGTCGGCGTGGTCCGCTTCCACCCGCGCGACTGCCCCTGGCGGGAGGGCGAGGGCTCCTGGCAGCTGCGGGGCATGGCCACCGACCCGCGGGTTCGGGGGCTCGGCGCGGGCCGGGCGCTGGTCGCCGCGGGCCTGGCCCGGGTGGCTGCCTGCGGCGGGCAGCTGGTCTGGTGCGACGCCCGGGCGTCCGCCGTCGGCTTCTACGAGCGCCTGGGCTTCCAGATCGTCACCGACGAGTACGACCTGCGGCCGGTGGGCGGGCACCGCGGCATGCTGATCGAGCTGCCGATCAGGTGACCGGGTGGGCTCCGCTGGAGCTGACCCCGGGGATCTGTCCGGACCGGAAGGCGTTGACGAAGAGCCGGTGGTCGGCGCGGGTGCGCTCGGCGTGGGAGTGCGCGAAGTCGATCAGGTCGGCGATGAACTCCTCGCGCCGGTCACCGATCATCTCGGTGATCGCGTCCTCGGTCTGGAAGTCGACCAGTTCGTGGTCGCTGTCGGCGTCCCCGACGCAGTGCATCTTGGCCGTGGCCCGCCCCAGCTGGGCGACCACGGGCAGGATCTCCTCCGGCTCGGTCAGGTCGTCCCAGTCCAGGTCCAGCTCGTAGGGCGAGAGCTCGGCGACCACGTAGCCCACGCCGTCCATCTCGGTGTGCCCGAGGAAGGCCGAGGCGTAGGACTGCAGCGCCCGCTGGCTCATCGCCGTCCGGTGCCCCTCGTGCTCGAAGTGCCGGCGGATCTCCGGGTCGGTCACCACCCGGCTGGGCGCCGGCACGTTGCCCTGCTTCATCGACAGGACGACGTCGTTCTCCAGCGCCTGGTCGTACCCCTCGATCAGCACGTTGTAGGCCGGCAACCCGGCGCTGCCGATGCCGAAGCCACCGGTGGCGACGACGTCCTTCACGTCGTAGGTCACCTCCCGGCGGCGCTTGCCGGGCGGGAGCGTCTCCCGGTACCGCTCCACGGCGGCCAGCACCCGGTCCCGCTCGTCGTCGTCCAGCCGGCGGGTGCGCGGACGGTCCGCGAAGCGGCGCTGGTGCGCCTCGATCACCGTCATCCGCTCCAGCAGCGCGATCCGGGTGTGCTCGGTGGTCTCCAGCACGAGCTCGTGCACCGCACCCTCGGTGTTCTCCCGGCGGAGGGCGAAGGAGCGGTCGTCGTCGGCGGCGACGAAGGCGTGCACCTGGTCCAGGTAGGACTCCAGGTAGCGGCGCAGCACGGCGTCGATCACGTCGTCGCCGAGCGCCTTGCGCCAGGCGAGGAGGGCGAAGCTGGCGGCGAACCGGCGCAGGTCCCAGCTGACGTGGCCCAGATAGGCCTCGTCGAAGTCGTTGACGTCGAAGACGATCCGGCCCTGCCCGTCCATGTAGGTGCCGAAGTTCTCCGCGTGCAGGTCACCCTGGATCCACACGCGCGACGTCCGCTCGTCACACCAGGGGTCCTCCAGCGTCGCCATGTCGGCGTAGAACAGGCATGCCGACCCGCGGTAGAAGGCGAAGGGATCCGCCGCCATCTTGCGGAACTTGGTCCGGAAGGCGTCGGCATCGGCGGCCATGAGGTCGGAGAAGGCGTCGACGAGGACGTCGACGATCTGTTGCTGCCGGTCGGCGGGGTCCCCGCCAGCAGGGGTGATCTCAGCGCGTTCGTCCACAGCGCCACCGTAGGGGGTGGCTAGCCTGGGATTCAGCGCTCCGGGCCGCAGCACGCGGCCGAGGAGCCAGGAGAGAGGACGGGCCGGGTGACACGAGCGAGCAGGGCGCGGCGGCTGGCGACCGGCGCCGCCTACGGCGGTGGCGGCGTGGGGCTGGCCGGCGCCGCGCTGGTGGCGCTGCTGCGCCAGGAGGCGCGGGCCGCCCGGCGCCGGGTCAAGGCGAACCCGTCCGAGGCCGACCCGCCCACCGGCAACGGCGTGTACGGCCGCGGTCGCGGCAAGCCGCTCGTGCTCGCGGTGCTCGGCGACTCCAGTGCCGTGGGGCTCGGGGTGGACGACGCCGGGCAGACCCCTGGTGTGCTGATCGCCGCAGCGCTGGCGGAACTGGCCGAGCGGCCGGTCCGGCTGGCCAAGTTCGCCAGGTCCGGCGCCGTGTCCAAGGACCTCACCGCCCAGGTGGACCAGGCCCTGCTCGAACGACCCGACGTCGCCCTGATCATGATCGGCGCCAACGACGTCACCAGCCGGGCCCGGCCCGCGGACTCGGTGCGGGCGCTGGCCGAGGCCGTGCGCCGGCTGATCGCCGCGGACTGCCAGGTCGTCGTCGGCACCTGCCCCGACCTGGGCACCATCCGGCCGATCGCCCAGCCGCTGCGGGTGCTGGCCCGGCGCTGGAGCCGCCAGCTGGCCGCCGCGCAGACGATCGCCGTGGTCGCCGAGGGCGGGCGCACCGTCTCCCTCGGCTCGGTCCTCGGCCCCTCGTTCGCCAGCGACCGGGAACTCTTCAGCCACGACGAGTTCCACCCGTCGGCGGCCGGGTACGCCGCGGCGGCCGCCTCGATGCTGCCCTCGATCGCCGACTCGATCGGCGTGTGGCCCGCGGCAGCCGACCGGGGGCTGCGGCTGCGCCGGGACACCGTCCGGCCGGTCGCCCAGGCCGCGGCCCGAGCCGCCGGCCGCACCGGCACCGAGGTGCAGCCGACCGCCGTCCGCGGCAACGAGACCGGTCCCCGGGGCCCCTGGGCCCGGCTCCGTCGACGGCGGCCCCCGGAGATCCCGACGCCCGAGCAGGCCGACGAGTCCGTGCTGGAGGCCGCACCGCAGTGAGCGCCCCGCCGCCGACGGACGGCGGAGCTACCCGGGGGTAGGTTCGGGTCATCTGACGTCCGTCGCCGCCTCCGAGGTGGCGCGCCTCATCGTGGAGGACCCATGCCCGAAGCCGTCATCGTCGCCGCCGCCCGCTCCCCCATCGGCCGCGCGTTCAAGGGGTCGCTCAAGGACCTCCGTCCGGACGACCTGGCCGCGACGATCACCCGGGCCGCGTTGGACCAGGTGCCGCAGCTGGACCCGACCGACATCGACGACCTGATGCTGGGCTGCGGCCTCCCCGGCGGTGAGCAGGGCTTCAACATGGGCCGGGTCGTCGCCGTCCTGATGGGGATGGACCACCTGCCCGGGACGACGATCACCCGCTACTGCTCCTCCTCGCTGCAGACCACCCGGATGGCGCTGCACGCGATCAAGGCCGGCGAGGGCGACGTGTTCATCTCCGCCGGCGTCGAGCTGGTGTCCCGCTTCACCAAGGGCAACTCCGACGCCATCCCGGACACCCACAACCCGCGCTTCGCCGACGCCGAGGCCCGGGTCGCCAAGACCGCCGAGAGCGGCGCGGAGAGCTGGCAGGACCCGCGCGAGGACGGCGAGCTCCCCAACGCCTACATCGCCATGGGCCAGACCGCGGAGAACCTCGCGCTGCTCAAGGACGTCTCCCGCCAGGAGATGGACGAGTTCGCCGTGCGCAGCCAGAACCTGGCCGAGCAGGCGATCGCGAACGGCTTCTGGGAGCGGGAGATCACCCCGGTCACCACGCCGGACGGCACCGTGGTCAGCAAGGACGACGGCCCGCGCGCCGGCACCACCCTCGAGGGGCTCGCCGGTCTGAAGCCGGTCTTCCGCCCCGACGGCCGGGTGACCGCGGGCAACGCCTGCCCGCTCAACGACGGCGCCGCCGCCCTGGTGATCATGAGCGACCGCAAGGCGCAGGAGCTGGGCATCACCCCGCTGGCCCGGATCGTCTCCACCGGGGTCACCGGGCTGTCGCCGGAGATCATGGGCTACGGCCCGGTCGCGGCCTCGGAGCAGGCGCTGGCCCGGGCGGGCATGTCCATCTCGGACATGGACCTCGTGGAGATCAACGAGGCGTTCGCGGCCCAGGTCATCCCCAGCTACCGCGACCTGGGCATCGACATCGACAAGCTGAACGTGCACGGTGGCGCGATCGCGGTCGGGCACCCCTTCGGCATGACCGGCGCCCGGATCACCGGCACGCTGCTCAACGGGCTGCGCGCCCGCGACGGCCAGTTCGGCCTGGAGACGATGTGCGTCGGTGGCGGGCAGGGCATGGCGATGGTGCTCGAGCGCCTCTCCTGACGTCGCGCCCCGGCGGCCGACCGGCCGCCGGGGCTGCGCGCACAGACGACCGTGGCCCGGCCCCCTCGCGGGGACCGGGCCACGGTCGTCGTGTGTCAGACCCCGGGACGGGGGCCTGCGATCACTCGCGGAAGTAGCTGAGCAGCCGCAGGATCTCGATGTACAGCCAGATGACCGTGACCAGCAGGCCGAAGGCGATGTACCAGGCGAACTTCGGCTCGACGCCGCGGCGGATCGCCTCGTCGGCCATGTCGAAGTCCAGCAGCAGCGTGAACGCCGCGACGCCGATGACGACGATGCTGAAGATGATGGCCAGCGGGCCACCGTCGCGCAGGCCCAGGCCGCCGGGGATGAAGAAGCTGGCGACCAGGTTGACGATCACGAGCGCCAGGACGCCGAAGAGCGCGCCCACGATCCAGCGGGTGAGCTTCGGGGTGACCCGGATGGCGCCGGTCTTGTAGACCACCAGCATGCCGGCGAAGACACCGAAGGTGCCGATGAGCGCCTGCGCCACGATGCCGCTGTACTGGTCGTTGAACATCTCGCTGATCGCGCCGAGCGCCACGCCGTAGAGAGCGCCGTACGTCAGCGTCGCGACCGGGTTGGCGACCTGCTTGAACGCGATGACCAGGCCGAGCACGAGGGCGACCAGGACGGCCGGGAGCGTGAGGCCCAGGGCGAGACTGTCCGGCAGCACGGCCCAGGTGACGGCGGCGGAGAGCACCGTCACCAGGAAGCTGAGGCCGGTCTTGGTGACGACGTCGTCCATCGTCATGTAGGCGCGGTCGGTCGCGGCGTACGGCGACGGAGCGGCGTACGGGTCGTGCTGGGTGGGTGCCCCGCCGTACGTCTGCTGCGGGGCGGAGCCCCAGCCGGCGGACGGGCCGTTGCCGGCTGCCGGGAGGCCCCGGAAGGCCGGGTTGCTGCTGGGCATCGTCATCTCCTCGAGGTGACTGGTCGGGCCGTGGGGCTCAGTTCGTCCGCCCCACGCTGTCTGGTGTAACGCCAGCTCAGCGCCGGTAGTTCCCGTGTGCCCGGGACCACCCGGACGGGTGCCCCCGGTCGGGTTCGAACCGACACCGGAACCCTTTTAAGGGGCCTGCCTCTGCCGATTGGGCTACGGGGGCGCGGGCTCGGGGCCCGCCCGGGACCCTAGCTGGCCCGGGGGCCCGACTGGTCCCGGTCGGCCGCGCTCGGCGGCGGGATCGACGGGGCCTGGCCGCCGGTGGCCGCGGCGACGAACTCCCGCCGCGGGTTCTGCAACTGGCCCAGCGCGATGACCTCGCGCCGGAACACCGAGGCGAGCGCCCAGTCGGCGACCACCCGCACCTTGCGGTTCAGGGTGGGCACCCGGCTGACGTGGTAGGCGCGGTGCATCCACCAGGCCGGTCGGCCCTTGAGCTTGACCCCGTAGACCTGGGCCACCCCCTTGTGCAGCCCGAGGCTGGCCACCGAACCGGCGTAGGCGTGCCGGTACTCCACCGGCTGCTCACCGTCCAGCACGGCCACGATGTTGTCGGCCAGCCGCTTGGCCTGCCGCACCGCGTGCTGGGCGTTCGGGGCGGTGGTGGCGCCGGGCTCGTCCTTGGTCACGTCCGGCACCGCGGCGAGGTCGCCGGCGGCCCACGCGCCGTCCAGGCCGTCGACCTGCAGCGTGGCCCGGCAGCGGACCCGGCCGCGCTCGTCCAGCGGCAGGTCGGTCTGGGCGAGCATCGGGTGCGGCTTGGTGCCCGCCGTCCAGACCAGGGTGTCGCTGGCGAACTCGTCACCGTCGCCGGTGCGCACGACGCCGTCGTCGGAGACGGAGTCCAGCGTGGTGTTGAGCTTGACCTCCATGCCGCGGGCCTGCAGCTGCTGCACCGTCCAGGCACCCATGTCCGCGTCGACCTCGGGCAGGATCCGGCCGGTCGCCTCCACCAGGACCCAGCGCATGTCCGCCGGGGACAGCCGGGGGTAGTAGCGCTCCAGGGCGTAGCGGGCCATGTCCTCCAGCTCGGCGAACGCCTCGATGCCGGCGTAGCCCCCGCCGACGAAGGTGAAGGTCAGCGCCCGCCGGCGCACCTGCGGGTCGTCGGTGGAGCTCGCGGCGTCCAGCCGGGCCAGCACGTGGTTGCGCAGGTAGATGGCCTCGCCGACGTTCTTGAAGCCGATGCCGTGCTCGGCGAGGCCCGGGATGGGGAGGGTGCGGGCCACCGAGCCGGCGGCCATCACCAGCACGTCGTAGCGCAGTTCGAAGGAGTCGCCCTCGGCCGGCGTCACCGTCGCGGTCCGGTCGGCGTGGCTGAGCCCGGCCACCGCACCGGTGATGACGCGGCACTGGTCCAGCGTGCGCCGCAGCGGGACGACGACGTGCCGGGGCTCCACCGAGCCGGCCGCCGCCTCGGGCAGGAACGGCTGGTACGTCATGTGCGGTTGCGGGTCGACCACGATGATCTCCGCCCGCCCGCGACGCAGCTTCTTCTGCAAGCGCAGGGCGGTGTAGAGGCCGACGTAGCCGCCGCCCACGATCAGGATCACCGGTCGCTGGGCCATGGACTCACCGTAGGCCCGCACGCGCCCCGGCGGACACCTGTCGCCGACTCATCCCGCGGCGGCGAGCTCCTTCGCCCGGTGCAGCACCGCGTCCAGCATCGGCTCGGTGAGCCGGCCGGTGAAGGTGTTCTGCTGGCTGACGTGGTAGCTGCCGAGCAGGGTCAGCGGGCCGTTCGGGCCGGCCAGCGACACCTCCACGCCGTGCCCGAACGCCGGCCGCGGCCGGGGCAGCGGCACCCCGGCGCCGGCCAGCACCGGCCACAGCGCCGTCCAGCCGAACCCGCCGAGCACCACGATCACCCGCAGTCGGGGCAGCAGCGCCAGCTCCCGGGCCAGCCACGGCGAGCAGGTGTCCCGCTCCTCCGGCGTGGGCGCATTGGCCGGTGGCGCGCACCGCACCGCGGCGCAC